>JBBSGQ010000075.1:0-11278 GCA_038253965.1 Acidimicrobiales bacterium
TCGAGTGTCTGGAGAACGGCGGCAAAGTGGAGGGAGCGCTCGGGCCCCTCATGCTGATGGCCGGGCTCGAGGAGAGTCCCGAGATGCGCGCCGCCGAGCTGGCCTGTGGACCAGCGGGTGCATTGCTAGCGCGAGTCGGTGAGATCGCTGCGTCGGCCGATCACCGTGAGGCCATGGCTGCCCTCGCGAAGGCCACCGCCTGAGAGCCTTCGCCGCCCAATTTGGGTCGATTGACAGCACATAGTGCGGTCGATCGACCCAAATTCGAGGTTAGAGCGCAACGGCCGGAGGCAACACGAGCCCGGCGTCCACCAGAGCGAGCAGGAGCCGTCGAAGCTCTGTCGTGGACAGCCCCCGGCGAGGCGGCCGATCCGGACAGACCAGATCAAGAGCCGAGGCCGTCTGGAGCGCGCAATCGCTGATCGCTCCTTCCACAGCCCGGAGACGCTGGGCCCGCATCGGGAGATCCGCCGTTCGTTTCACCGTCTCGTATCGCTCCAGCAGCCGTCGAAGGTCCGCAGCGAGCCGCTCGATCGGCGGATGAGTCGGGTGGAGTTGCGTGTCGGCACTGCGAGTCGTGACGAATCTCCGCACCGCTCGGACGGCAGGCCCGGCATGCAGCGCGCCAGCGACCAGCATCGTGGGCAGCAGCATGAGGGCCACGATCTCAACCCACTCGGCGATGCCCATCCACCCCCCAGACGAGGTGCTCGGTCGGGGACCGATGATACCCCGGGCCGACCGCGGACGAGCAGGCGCCGGGTCGATCCGACCAGGCACGGTGACACAAGGCAGAACGTGCCCGGGCGGGGTAGGTAGAGCGCATGGACGACACCGCGGACACGACCCCTCCCCGAGACGACCCGGAGGAGCCCGAGGAGCCCGAGGAGCCGGAGGAGCCGGAGGAGCAGAGCCTTCTCGACCGCTTGCGTGGCACAAGCGTCGGCGTCGAGGATCCCAACATCGTCGGCGATGTGGGACCAACCGACATCCCCCCTGGCGCGGATCCCGATCCCGGTTTCCGGCCCACCGACGAGGGCTGACGCACGGGAGGCTCACGGGGCGCCGGTGAGTTCTCGGTCCCAGGACGGTCACGGGCGCCAGCGGGTCTCTGCCCGAAGGAGTCCCGGCGCACTGGTCGATCTACTTCGGTGTCGACGACACCGATGCCGCCCCGAGGGGGAGACGGTCTGGGAACACGTCAGTCCTCGGCGGCTCGCTCTCGGTGCAAGTCGAGAACGACTGCGTGGTCGCGGATCGGGAGTCGTTCCGCTCATGGCAATGCTTCGCCTCGCTCGGCGAACAGGACATTCCGAGCCGTACGCCTCGTCGTCTCCGTACGGTCGCCGCTGGAGCTGCTGTACGCCGACAAGCTCCCGGGGCCCGAGACGACGATCGTCTACTCCCGTACGTCACCATCCGGGTCGTCGAGAGCATCTGGGCGCATCGCCGAGCACGACATCACGCACCCGGCCCTGCGCGACGCGACCGCGTACATCTGCGGATCCGCAGGCTTCGCCGATGCCGCGAGCGATCTCCTCATGGATCTGGGTCTGCCCGTGGACCGGACCGCGTCGAGCGTTTCGGTCCGACCGGCGCGGAGAGTCCGGCGCCGACATGATCACCAGAACAGCGAGCGATGCCTGACACGTGCACACATCTCGACACCGTCAGACCCCTCGAGCCCTCGAGCCCCGGATGCGAGGACTGCCTGCGCAGGGTCGCCCTGGGTCCACCTACGCATCTGCATGAGCTGCGGACATGTCGGCTGTTGCGACAGCTCACCGAACCGACACGCCACCCCACTGCCGCGGTTCGCGGCGACAAGCGCGTGGGGCGCCGTCGTAGTGTCGAAGCGGTGGAGTTCGAGGGGGTTGTCGGCGACACTTGGCGCGAGTCGACGCCGTGGTGGCCACCCGAGGCACGCCCGCCTCTAGGCGCTCCCAACGTGTTGCTCATAGTGCTCGACGACGTCGGATACGCGCAGCTGGGCTGCTACGGATCCGACATCGATACACCTGTAGTGGACCGCCTCGCCTCCGAGGGCGTCCGTCTGGCCAACTTCCACACCACAGCCCTCTGCTCTCC
The DNA here is from genome assembly GCA_038253965.1 of Acidimicrobiales bacterium. GTDB lineage: Bacteria > Actinomycetota > Acidimicrobiia > Acidimicrobiales > Iamiaceae > JBBSGQ01. The sequence continues at coordinate 2,089 of JBBSGQ010000075.1, forward strand.
CACGCGAGCCTGTCTTCTCACCGGCCGCAACCATCACTCCGTCGGCATGGGCCGCGTCGCCGACCTGGCCATCGGGTTCCCAGGTCACTCCGGCCGCATCAGCCGCGCTCACGGTTTCCTGCCCGAGGTCCTCGAAGCCCGCGGGTATGCGTCTTATGCGGTCGGCAAATGGCATCTCACACCCGAACACGAGACGAGCATGGCTGCAGCGCGGTCGAGCTGGCCCGTCGGACGCGGGTTCCAGCGCTGGTACGGCTTTCACGGCGGGGAGACCCACCAGTTCGTGCCGATGCTGTTCCAAGACAACCAGTGGGTGCCGCCGCCGTCGACTCCGGCAGACGGATACCACCTCACCGAAGATCTCGCCGACCACGCCATCGGTTTTCTCGCAGACCTGCGTTCGGCCGATGTGGACAAACCCTTCCTCCTCTACTTCGCGACCGGCGCATGTCATTCGCCCCACCAAGCCCCGTCGGAGTGGATCGACCACTACATCGGCCGCTTCGACGACGGATGGGACACGTGGCGCGAGCGCACGTTCGCACGCCAACAGGCCATGGGTCTCCTGCCGCCAGGTACCGAGCTGTCCACGCGTCCATCCTGGGTGCCGGCGTGGAACGAGCTGTCGACCGAGGAACGACGCGTTGCAGCGCGGTTCATGGCCTGCTTCGCAGGCTTCCTGTCCCACGCCGACGCCCAGATCGGCCGGGTCCTCGACTTCGTCGAACACGAGTTGGGCGAGCTCGACAACACGGTGGTGATGGTCGTGTCCGACAACGGTGCCTCCGCCGAAGGCGGCAAGCTCGGGTCGATCAACGACGCCCGCATGTGGAACGGCATCCCCGCCGGTCGCCGTGAGCTCCAGGCGCGCATCGACGAGTTGGGAGGCCCGTCGGCCCACAACAACTACCCGTGGGGGTGGACGATGGCGGGCAACACGCCGTTTCGCAGGTGGAAGCGCGAGGTGCACGAGGGCGGCGTGGCCGATCCCTGCATCATCCGCTGGCCTGGCCACCTGCCGGCCGGCGTGATCCGTCATCAATACGCGCACGCCATCGACGTCATGCCGACCATCTTGGACCTTGCATCGATCGAGGTGCCCGAACAGCTCGGCGGCGTCGTCCAATCTGCTGTCGAGGGCGTGAGTTGCGCTCCCTGGCTGGTCCGGGCCGACGTGGCGAGCTCACGCACGACCCAGTACTTCGAGATGCTCGGCAGCCGCGCCATCTACCACGAGGGTTGGAAGGCAGTGACGTTCAAGCCTCTCGGTGAGCTCTACGACGACGGGCTGGATCCGGATGCCCCGTTCTCCGAGGACCAGTGGGAGCTCTACAACGTGGCCGAGGACTTCTCGGAATGTCACGACCTCGCCGAGGTCGAGCCCGAGCGGTTGCTGCGCCTCGTCGCCCTGTGGTGGCTCGAAGCGAGAGACCACCAGGTGCTGCCGCTCGACAACCGTCCCCTCGCCGCACTGCTCAACCCACGACCGACCGGCGATGAGCATCGTTCGCGGTACACGTACTTCCAGAACGGCTCCCCGACCCCGGAGTCGGTCGCCGCCAACGTCCGCAACCGGTCGCACTCGATCTCGATCGACGTTGCGTTCGCCGATGACCTCATCCCTGAGGGCGTCCTGCTGGCACAGGGGTCGGTGCTCGGCGGATGGACGTTCTTCCTGCGCGACGGCCTTCTGTCGTATGAGCACAACGTCGCCGGCAAGGTGTCACACCGGGTGGTAGCCAGTTGGCCCGTCGGCGGAGGTGAGCATCGTCTCGGCTTCGAGTTCACCAAGACCGACGAGTTCGCCGGGCTCGGCCGCCTCCACATCGACGACGAGGTGGCGGGAGAGTCCGACATCCCGTTCACGACTCCGGCTCGATTCTCGATCACCGGGTCCGGGTTGACATGTGGGTACGAGGTCGGACCAGCGGTGTCAGCTGACTACGTGGCGCCGTTCCGATGCAACGGCACGATCCGTCGCGCCATCGTCGACATCGGCGGCGCCCCGTATCGAGACGTCGCGACCGAGCTGGCGGCGATCCTCTCCGAGCAATGACGGGTGGCCCTCGAGGTCCGTCGGGCGCACCGCTAGGTTGCCGACGTGACGGCCCGTGATGAGCTTCCGGAGCTGACAGTGCCCAACGCCGCCGCGTGGCGGTCGTGGCTCGACGATCACCATGGCGATCCCTCTGGCGTGTGGCTCGTGCTCGCGAAGAAGGCAACCACCCACCCGACCAGCCTCATCTACGACCAAGCGCTCGACGAGGCCATCTGCCACGGCTGGATCGACGGTCAGAGGCGTAGCCGAGACGACGCGACGTTCATCCAGCGCTTCACCCCGCGACGGACCCGCAGTGCGTGGTCGAAGCGCAACGTCGACATGGTTGACCGCTTGATCACCGAAGGCCGGATGCACCCGTCAGGGCTCACCCAGGTGCAGCGAGCCAAGGATGACGGCCGTTGGGACGCCGCGTACGCGGGCCAGGCGGCGATGACCGTCCCCGACGACCTTGCGGCCGCCTTCGACGCGCAGCCCAAGGCCACAGCCATGTTCGAGATCCTGACCAGTCAGAACCGCTACGCGGTGCTGTACCGCATCGACCAGGCGAAACGGACCGATACTCGTGCCCGCCGGATCGACCAGTTCGTCGCCATGCTCGCGCGCGGCGAAACCATCTACCCGCAGAAGCGCACGCTCGCCGACTGACCGGAACCGACTGACCTGATGATCCGAACGTGTACACCTGGCCCACGTTCAGGGGCCACGTCGTGCCGGTCCGAGCCTCGAACTCGGCCTTGAGCTGATAGCCGTGGCTTCGGTTCTTCGCTCAGGAGCGCCAACAAGCCCCTCCCGAATAGCCACTTACCGAGCATGCATGCTCAGTATGTCCACGTCAGGGCGGCGTACGTACCACCTCCCCGCCACCGTCACGACTTGAGGTCGGTGAGCGCTTGTTGCTCCGCCGATGTGAGCGGTGCCGGTGTGAGCTTGGCCGTCCACTTCGGCAAGGCCAACTTGTAGTAGTCCGGGCTGGGCTTGCCGTTGCGTCGCGCCTGGGCCGCTCGGTCGCCCGACGTCGCTTGCCAGCGCAGCGTGCCGAAGGGCAGATCGGCACGCGGTATCTGGAGCCGTTCGCCGTTCCACGTCGAGGCCGGCGCATGGTCCTTCGGGTACGTCGTCGCAACGAGATCAGCGAGCGCTCGCTGCCAGTCCGCTTTCGCCCCCGAACCGGCCCATGCCTTCATCGTCACGATGGGCGTACCGGTGCTCGTCACCTGCTCGACGATGCGTGACGCGTACTTGCCGACGGCCAGGACGGACTTCGGTTTCGCTTGCTTGATGACCTGGCGCAGGACCGCCTGGACCTGCGGGTGATCGACCGCGGCGTTGACGGTGGCGGCGGATGCGGTGAGCGAGTCGACCGGCAACACCCGAACGATGGCGTAGCCACTGTCGAGCCCAGCGGCGTCGAGGAGGCCTTGGAGACGCTGGCCGGCTTCACCGGTGAGCGCGCGGCCGTAGAACAGATCGTCGTGAGAGGCCTGATCGGCCAAGACCAGGACGGCCGGGTTTGCGAGACGTCCCCGGTAGACGGGGCCGAAGCCGAACGAGGGGTGGCCGGGCAGGCCGAGGGAGGCGAAGTCGGGCCAATCAAAGCCGGACTTGCCACCCTGGAGCATTTTGGCGACCGCGGCGGTGGGCCCGGTGTCGAACGCACCAGCCGGATGCCTCGGCGGTTCGTAGGCGATATCGCCGGGGTCGTCGTCGTAACCGTCGTTGCTGCCGGCCGGAAGCGCGAGATACGTGACCGGCTGCCCCTTGTTGTTGTAGATGCCGTCGTCGGAGAACAACTGGATGGCGTCTTGGCCGTCGCGACGGTTGCTGCTCGTCGTTCCGAACCCGAGTCGCCACGGCGACCCGAATGGGAAGTCCCGGAACGGGATGGGGGCGGTGCTGTACTTGTAGCTGGCAGCCAGTTGGCGGTCGCCGTCGTCGTCCGCCGGGAACCAGCCGGCGTCGGAATCGGTCCACGTCTCGATCTGGGCCAACGCGGCTTTGAAGTTGGCGATGATGGCGGACACCGACCCGCCCTTCGACGCACCGCCAGGATGCAGGACGCCGACGGCGCGCAGTCCAGGGCGGATGACATGGGCATCGGCGAGGTGCAGCTTGTCGGGGCTGGCGGTGCCTCCGTGCGCCCTGATCCACGTGGCGACGGATTCCTTGGCCGCTGTGCCGACCGCGATGACCAGTCGAAGGTCGAGCTTCTGCGCGGCGCGGTCGAACAACGCGTGGCGGTGCTTGACGATCGGCGAGCGATGGTCCTGTGCAAGGGGACGCAACGCGTCGTCGTACTGACCGAAGATCGGGTACACGAACGTGTTGAGGAACAGGTAGGAGCGCGTTATGCCGAGTTGGGTGAGCACGCGTTGCATGCGCCCGCCTGTGCCACCGGTGAACGAGCGGTGGGCAAGCGATTCGTCCTGAGCGCCCTCCTGGCCGATGACCAGCACCTTGGCATCACCGCTGGTGAGCCGACCTCGGTAGAACATCGGCCCGAACTGCCAGCGGAACATCTCGTCGCCGCTCCAGCCGACACCGAGCCCGCGGTAGTTCGGAGTCTCGGCGAACAGCTGGGCCCAAGGCGCCGGGGGTCCTTTGTCGAACTCCCAGGGCTGGCCTCGCCCGGTCCAGTACTGCTCCCACATGGCGCCCTCCTCCCGTTACGCCGTGACGATAATCGTGGGCCACGTCAGCGCTGAGTCTCTGGCGAGCCTCACCCACCCGCACCAGGTCGGTGCGCTGGTGCTGCTCACAGCGGCGTGAGCGCACCAACCTGGGGCGGGGGCGGCGTGGCGGGTGCGCTGGTGGTGCCGCGACCGATCGTCCGCGCCTGAACCACCGTCGTGGTGCAGGCTGGACAAAGCCAACCTCGGAGTGCGCGACCGGGGTCGGTGACAGGGAAAGCGAGGTGAGTCGTGGCGCTGGTGATCAAGGGACGAGTGGTACCGCTGACATCGGTCAAGTCGGTGGCGGCCGATCCGCTCGCCGTGTTCGCCGGCCGCGTGTGGATCGGTGCCGACGGGCTGATCGCCGCAGTCACCAAAGGCAACCGAGGCGGTCCACCAGGGTTCGACGGCGCTCAGATCGTCGATGTCGGTCCGTCGTTGGTGTTTCCCGGCCTGGTCGACCTCCATAACCACCTCGCCTACAACACGCTGCCACTGTGGACCGAACCGACCCGCACCACACCGTTCCCGCATCACGACAGCTGGCCGGCCGCTGCGTCGTACGCAGCGTCAGTGACCTGGCCGGCATACGCCTTGATCACCGCTGCGCCCGCGGAGCTCCTCGCCTATGTGGAGACCAAGGCGATCATCGGAGGCACGACGTCGATCCAGGGCTCGCCGCCCAAGAACCGACCGTTGAACGGTTGGATGGTCCGCAACATCGAAGACGAGACGTTCGGGGCTGCTGGCGGCGCCAACAAGGTCTACGCGTCGGTCCTCACCTTGAAGTCCGACGAGCTCGCTGATCGAGCCGCCCGGATGCGCGCCGGCTCGACGTTCATCTACCACTGCGCAGAAGGGCAGCCGGGGTCACTGGTCGCTCGCGAGTTCGACTCGGCGCGCACCGCAGGTTGTCTGCAGGAGCGCTTCATAGCGATCCACTGCAGCGCGGTCGAGAGCGTCGCCCTTCATCGTTGGACAGCCCCCGGCGCCATCGTCTGGTCGCCGTTCTCGAACCTGTGGCTGTACGGCACCACCACCGACATCCCTGCAGCGATCGATGCCGACATCCCGATCTGCCTGGGATCCGACTGGCAACCCTCGGGCACCAAGCATGTGCTGGGTGAGTTGAAGGTGGCGCGCCTCGTCGCTGACCACCTCGATTGGAAGCTGGCTGACAGCGATCTGGTCCAGATGGTCACCAGCAACCCCGGCGACGCTCTGGCCCGCTCGTGGCACCGGCCGGTGGGTCGCCTGCAGCCTGGCGCCATTGGTGACGTCATGGTTGTGGCCGCCCCCACGTCTCGGGCCGATCCGTTTGCCACGCTCGTCGCCGCGACCGAGCGAGACATCGAGCTGGTGGTCATCGACGGCAATGCCCGCTACGGCAAGCCCGGGCTCATGCGTGCGGCCAAGGCGAAGCCGAGTGTCCCCATCACCATCGCCGGCCAGCGCCGCGCCCTCGCGCTCACCAAACCCGACGACGCCACGGCTCCTTGGCCATGGACCTCGGTGGTGGATCGGTTGGAAGAGGTCCGAGCCAATCCCAAGGCTGCGATCAAAAAGGCCCAGCAGGGCTTGGCCGCATGGGCCGGACGGCTGGATCAACCCGATGCTCCGTTGCGCCTGGCGCTCGACATGCCCACAGGTCGCGCCCCGGTCGGTGGGCTGCCGAAGGATCTCGGCGCAGTCGTCGTGCCGCCGTTGGACAGCCTGACCCATGACCACGCTTTCGTTGCATCCATCGAACATCGCGGGTTCCATCAAGGGATCCTTGACGGCCTCGCCGACTACTACCCCTGAGCAGGATCACGGTTGGGAGCGGCCATGAAACAGAGTGAAGTCGTCGCCGCCCAGGAAGGTGAGCCGCTCGCGGATGCGGTGGCGCCCGGCGCGGCGCGTCGACAGCGAGGAAACGTGGACGTGCTCGATGGGGGCGAGCGTCTGCAGATAGTCGACACGCTCATCGCCGTGCTGGACGGTACGTACTGTCATCTCCCCCAGAAGCGAGCGGCTTACGCGCTCGATCCCGTCCAGGCGTTGCACCTGCTCCGTCGCCGCTGCGCCGAGCTGACCGACAGCCAGTTCCATCTGGCGCTCACCACGCTGGTCACCGAGCTGCGCGACGCCCACACCCGCTACGTCGGCCCAACGGGTATGCACGACCAGGTCGCGGTGCTGCCCTTTCTGGTCGAGCAGTACGGACCCTATGACGACCCGACATTCGTCGTCTCGAAGACCGCGCCATCGTCGGGCGTCGACGATCCAGGTTTCGTCGCCGGCGTCACCCTCGAGTGGTGGAACGGCATGCCCATGACGAGAGCCGTCGAGATCTATTCGGAGCACGAGACCGGGGGACGTCCCGACGCCCGCCGCGCCCGCGCCCTCGAGTCGCTCACGTTCCGCAGCCTCGCCTATGGGCCGCCGCCCGACGAGCACTGGGTCGACATCGGCTACCGGAACGCACGCGGCACCGCACGCTCCACCCGTGTCCCGTGGCGGGTTGTCGGACCAGGCCGCGCCCGCAGTTCTTCCAACTCCGGTTCCCGAGCCGCTCTGAAGATCGCTGTCAATCTGGCCGCTGAACAGGTACGCCGGGCCAAGCAGCTGCTGTTCGCCCCCCAAGCGTGGAACCCGAAGAGGCCAGCGTCTGATCCGGTACCCAACCGCGGCAGTCGCGCCGACACCCCGCTGCCCAGCCGGCTGCCGGATGTGCTCGCCGCCCGCGAGGTCAAGACCACCGTCGGACGCTTTGGCCTGCTGCGCATCTGGAGCTTCGACGTCAGCGATGATGACGCTTTCATCGAAGAGGTCAGCAGGCTCGTCGGACTGCTACCGCAGAACGGGCTGATCATCGACCTGCGGGCCAACCCCGGAGGGCTGATCTGGGCCGCTGAGCGCCTCCTACAGCTGTTCACTCCGAACCGCATCGAGCCGACCCGGTTCAGCCTGCTCGCCTCGCCGCTCACCCGCGCCATGGCAGCCAGTCCTTTCAACCGGCTCGAGCTGGAGGCGTGGCAGCCCTCGCTCGAAGACGCCATCTCGACCGGCGAGCAGTACTCGAGACCCCTACCACTGACGGATCCGGAATGGTGCAATGACATCGGCCAGCGTTACACCGGCCCTGTGGTCGCGGTCGTCGATCCCAACACCTATTCCTCCGGCGACCTCTTCGCTGCCGGGTTCGTCGACAACGGACTCGGACCGCTCGTCACGGTCGGCGCCGCGACCGGCGGCGGCGGTGCCAACGTCTGGACCTACGCCGACGTGCGAGATGCCCTGACCGATACCGAGCATCCCGTCCAGGCGCTACCCAACGGCGTGAACTTCTCGGTCGCCATCAGGCGCGCCATCCGCAGCGGTCCCGCCGACGGCATCCCCATCGAAGACCTCGGCATCGCCGGCATCCCCTACACGATGACCAAGAACGATCTGCTCCGGAACAATCGCGATCTCATCAACTACTGCGCGCAACAACTCGTCGCTTGACCCTGGCACGGCACGACACGGGCGCTCGGCGCCCGACGGCCGAACAAACTCGACGCAATAGCGGTGTGTCCCCGCGTCCATCGCGTCGAGAACGGCGATCAGCTCGTGGAGGGCCGAAGCGGACGATCGCTCGGTCTGTCCGGACCGCTTCGTCTGCGGCGATGGTGTGCCCAGGTGGTACCCGTAACCCGAGGGCCCGTGGTGAGGTCCCAGCGCAGATGACGGCGTCAAGTGCTCTTGCCACCGTGACCGAGTCGAGGTCGAGGGTTCCGAGGCGTTCCTCTCGGCGGCCTCGCCACCGAACTGTTGCCGTGGCGCCTCCCTCGAAGTTCGCGCGCCATCGCGCCGGAGTGAACACGACGGGCCCGCCGCCGTCGTCGTGCCACCCCACAACTACCGAGTACCGCCGGCCGGTCTGCCGTCCCGAGAACTCGAGGAGCGCGAGCTTGGACAGCGCGCTCCCGGCTCGGGTGCGGAGCAGGAACTTGAGTAGCGGGCTCGAGATGCGTACCACCATTCGCGGCGGCCGAGCGTCGCTGACCGCGGTGCTCACGTCGGACCGACGGCGCGATCGGCGACGAGCCGGCCGACTGCCGCGTTGACGTCGTCGCCGCCAAGGTCCACGGGCTCGAGGTAGAAGCGGGCCCACGAGACCCGGTCCTCGGCGATGCCGAAGATGACCACGCCGCGCATCATGTGAGGTCCGCCATCACGGCGAGTGCCATGCATCTCCCACTCCGACCACACGACGTCACCCTCCACGGACGTGCGCAACACATCGGCTCGGATGTCGGGCACGCCGGCGAAGATCTGTTCCCAGTTCGTTCGGACCTGCGCCCGGCCTTCGAAGCTGCGGCCGGGATGCACTGGAGTTTCGTTCCGATACGCCTCGGCGAAGCATCCGACAACCGCATCGAGGTCGTGCGCATCCACGGCGGATCGGAGGCGCTCCACGATCGTTTCGGCTTCA
>JBBSGQ010000076.1:0-11214 GCA_038253965.1 Acidimicrobiales bacterium
ACCGCCCAACTCTAACGGTCCCTGGGGGTAGACCCGCCGGGCCTCGCGCGGCCCACGGAGCTGCTGGCCGGCGCGACGGAGCCGCTACGCCCGGCCGGCCGACCGCTGTACGCCGGCGTCTTGGGTCAGGGAATGCCAGGGGATCCCCTCGGAGATCTGTTCCGCCGCGGGGACCAGCTTCGGGAGTACCGCGGGGATTCCCACACCGCGGCCTGGACGAGCGCCGGGTTCGACGCGACCGAGATCGGCCTGCTCACCGAGCTCTTCTGGGGCATGCCGATGCGCTCCTACATCCGCACGAGAGCCTGGAGCGACGAGGAGCTCGATGCGGCCGAAGCGCGACTCGTCGGGCGGGGGTTCATCGCCGACCAGGCGTTCACCGATGCCGGCCACCAGGCCCGCGAGGCCGTCGAGCGCGACACCGACCGGCAGATGCGGCCCGCCATCGAGGGGCTCGGGCCCGATCTGGACGAGCTCATCGGCCTGTTGCAGGAGTGGGGCTCGGCGATCCGCGCCGCTGGCGGCTACCTGTCGAGCCCGAGCCAACTGACCTCGCAGTAGCCCGGCCCATGCAGCTCCGCTACCTCTACTGGGGATCAGCGGACACCGAGCGCGATCTCGCTGCGTGGCTCCACGTCCCGGGAGCCCGGCTGCGTTGGCGCTTCCAGCACTTCGGTGCAGATGTCGCCGCCGTGGACCTGGGCACCTCGCCGGTCGTCCTGATCGCCGACCACCGACCAGCCGGAACGGTCCTGCCCATCTACTCGGTCGAAGATCTCGATGCAGCTCGCTCGGCGCTGGCCGCGAGCGGCTGGACGGCCTTGTCCGGGCCGATCGGCACGCCTGAGGGCCCGACCTGTCTGCTCCAGGACAGCGGCGGCGGCACGCTCGCCCTCTTGCAGGTCGACCGGCCCGACGCCATGGACGCGGCGTACGCCGATGCGGACAACTCCCACGCGGTGAGGCCGTAGAGCGGGCGAGCGCCCCGGTGCCTGCGACGACGGTCACGCCGGCTGCGGGAATCTGGAGTACTCCGATCAGGTTTGGCTCATCGTCCAGTAATCTTGTAAGCCCTCTTACTTGGAGAGTTGGCCCCGCATGTCTGACGTCTTCACCCTCACGCTGCCGGTGCTCCCCCTGACGACCGGTGTCGTCCTTCCCCAGATGGTCCTGACCGTCGCCCTCGAGACCGATGAGGCGCGGGCTGCGGCCAACGCCGCCGGCGAGGATGGCCATCTGTTGCTCGTGCCCCGCATCGACGGCCGCTACGCGTCGGTCGGCGTGGTCGCTCGCATCGAATCCACCGGCGTCCTGCCGAACGAGACGCCGGCTCTCGTCATCCGGGCCGTGCAACGGGCTCGGGTCGGCACCGGCGTCATCGGCGCCGGCGAGGCCCTGTGGTTGCAGGCCGAGCCAGTTGCTGAGGCCGAGCCGACCGAGGAGGCTCGTCAGCTCGCAACGGAGCTGAAGGCCACCCTGCGCGCCGTGGCCGATCATATCGGCGGACGTCGACTGGTCGAGCTGCTACGAGGAATCGACGATCCCGCGACGCTGGCCGACACGGCCGGCTGGTGGCCCGACCTCTCCATCGAACGCAAGGTGGAGCTGCTCGAGACGGTGGACGTGACCGAGCGCGTCGCGCGGGTCCTCGCATGGGCCAAGGAGTCCCTCGCCGAGCTCGAACTGACCGAGCGCATACGGACCGACGTGTCCGACGGGATGGAGAAGACGCAGCGCGAATACCTCCTCCGTCAACAGCTCGCCGCCATCCGCAAGGAACTGGGCGACGGCGACGAGGACGACGCAGCGGCGACCTACCGCACGCGCGTCGCCGAGCTCGCCGAGGCCTTGCCGGAAGAGGTGCGCGCATCTGTGGAACGCGAGATCGACCGTCTGGAGCGGGCCGGCCCCCAATCGATGGAACACGGCTGGATACGCACGTGGCTCGACACGGTGCTCGACCTGCCTTGGGGCCGCCATTCCCCCGACCACCTCAACCTGATCGGCGCACGGGAGGTCCTCGACGCGGACCACCACGGGCTCGACGAGGTGAAAGAGCGCATCGTCGAGTTCCTCGCGGTTCGCAAGCTGCGCGCCGACCGGGCGCGAGACGCGACCGAGCTAACCGCGCCTGACGCCCGAACGGACCCGTCGCGACCGGGCGACGGCCCCGCTGCATCGGTCCTGGCCGAGCGGCGGGCGTATGGCGCGATCATCGCATTGGTCGGACCGCCTGGCGTCGGCAAGACCAGCCTCGGCGAATCGGTGGCCCGAGCGCTCGGACGGTCCTTCGTTCGTGTCGCTCTGGGAGGCATCCGCGACGAGGCCGAGATCCGTGGCCACCGCCGCACCTACGTCGGTGCCCAACCGGGTCGGATCGTGCGGGCCATCACCGAGGCGGGCACCTTGAACCCCGTCGTGCTGCTCGACGAGGTCGACAAGGTCGGAGCGGACTGGCGGGGTGACCCGTCGTCGGCCCTGCTCGAGGTGCTCGACCCGGCACAGAACCACACGTTCCGGGACCACTACCTCGAGCTCGACCTCGACCTGTCCGATGTGCTGTTCATCGCGACGGCCAACCTGCTCGACACGATCCCCGGCCCGTTGCTCGACCGCATGGAGGTCGTGCGACTGGAGGGGTACACCGAGGATGAGAAGGTGGCCATCGCTCGCGACCACCTGGTCGGCCGCCAGATCGAGCGGAACGGGTTGCGACCCGACGAGGTCACCATCACCGACGCCGCGCTGCACCGCATCGTGAGCCACCACACCCGGGAAGCCGGCGTGCGCGGCCTCGAGCGGCTCATCGGCAAGGTGCTCCGCAAGGCTGCGGTGCGCGTCGCGCGCGGCGATACCCAACGCCTGGTCGTCGACGCCGACGACCTGTACGAGCTGCTCGGTCGGCCCACCTTCCCGCCGGAGGTCCCATCACGGACCGAGGTGCCCGGGGTGGCCACCGGCCTGGCGGTCACCGGCGCCGGAGGCGATGTGCTGTTCGTGGAGACCACGGCCATGACGCTCGGGGAGGCCGGCGAGCCGAGCCTGATCGTGACCGGTCAGCTCGGTGACGTGATGAAGGAGTCGGCGGAGATCGCCCTCTCCTACGTCCGCTCGCACCGCGAGGAGCTCGGGGTGCCGGCGGGCGCCGAGCACCGACGGTTCCATGTGCACTTCCCCGCTGGGGCAGTGCCCAAGGACGGTCCTTCGGCGGGCATCACCATGACCACGGCGCTGGTCAGCCTGCTCACGGGCAAACCCGTGCGCTCGACCGTCGCCATGACCGGTGAGGTGACGCTGCAGGGTCGGGTCCTGCCGATCGGCGGGGTTAAGCAAAAGGTCTTGGCGGCTCACCGGGCCGGTCTCACCGAGGTGATCCTGCCGGCCGCCAACGGACCCGATCTCGACGATGTGCCGCAGGCGTTGCGCGACGAGCTGACGTTCCACCTCGTCGACGACGTGCGGGGCGCCGTCGCCATCGCCCTCGACGGGGCAGCGGAGCAGGCTGAGGTCGAGCCCGAGGCAGCCTGACCCCCGATCTCGACGCGATAGCTGCCCGCATCAGCAGGTCTTGCGTCGAGAACGGGTATCGGCCGTGACGACCTCAGCGGCCGGGGACGCCACCATTGTCGACAACGAGCCTCGACAGCGGCTTGCCCAACTCGAGGAGGCGGTCGCAGCCGTCCTGGCCCAGGTGCTGCCACGGGGCCATCGCTCGAGTATCTGTGACGTCCTCGACATGCTGGTGCAGCTCTGCGCCCTCGGCCGTGAGCCTGTCGTCGGCGGTGAGCAGGCCTTGGTCACGCAGCGACGCTCCGGTGGCCTGCCATTCCTCGTCCGGCCACGCCCTGCTCCGCTGCAGGATCTCCATGGGCACCTCGCCGCTTGCGCCATGGAACATCAGGGCCTCGCACGGACCGATGCCGGAGGCGACGAGCGCCGCGATGTGCCCGTCGCCCCGGAACTCCCGCAGCAGGGCGATGGCGTGCCAGAGCGCGAGGTGAGGCTCCTCCGGCCAAGGCACAGATGCGTGCCCGGCGTACAGCGGCCGACCCTGGGGGAAGCACCCTGCGGCGGCCCGGTGGGCGAGCTCCGCAGCCTCCGCCACCTCTCGACCGGCTACGACCTCTTGTCCGAGGAGCCTCCGAAGAGCCCGATCAACCGCCCGGTAACGCGCACCGATGATGTCGGCCGGCGACGCCATGGACCAGGCATCGGGAATGCCCCGGCGTACGAGCTCCGGGTGGAAGTTGAAGAACGTGGCGATCACCACGTCCGCCGGCACCGGGCCGAGCGCGGCAGCGCGGCTAGCGAAATAGCCCATGCGGCCGCCCTTCAGCCCCACTGCGCCGTACTCCTCACCGCCCTCGGGAACGAAGTAGATCATGGCGTGCAGCGGCTCGAGTCCCCGCCACATTCGCCGGGCGATGTCAGGTTGCATCCGAGCACCCTAAAGCTAAGAGGCCGAGCGAATTGGCGAAGCCGTGGCCCGAGCGGCCCGCTCGCCGAAGGCGAGCAAGAGCGGAGAGCACGGCTTCGTTGCCCTTCTCGGCGCCGTTAGGCGACGAGGATCCGCGAAGGGGGCGCTTATCCGCGCCAACCCCAAGAGGCGGCGGCGGGAAGCGTCAGCCCTGCTTGGCGGTCAGGCCGCCGTCGACCACGAGCACCGCTCCGTTGACGAAGCTCATGGCCGGCAACACCAGCGAGACGGTCGCGTGGGCGACTTCCTCGGGGAACCCGTACCGGCGCATCGGTACCCGGCGACGGGCGAAGGTGTCCTTCGCATCGTCGGGGATCGCCTCGGTCATGCCCGTGCGGATCGGTCCGGGGCACACGCAGTTGACGGTGATGCCGGACCGGCCGAGCTCCACCGCGAGCGCGCGGGTCAGGCCGATCACGCCGTGCTTGGAGACGCTGTAAGGGCTGTTGTACGGCGTGGCGCCGAGACCTTCGGTCGAGGCGATGTTCACGATCCGGGGCGCATCGGACCGGCGCAGATGCTCGAGGACAGCGCGGACCATGCGGGCCTGGCTACGCAGGTTGACAGACATCGTCTTGTCCCACGCAGCGTCGAAGTCTTCGCCGTCGATGGCGCTCGGCACGCTGACGCCAGCGTTGTTGATCAAGATGTCTACGCCACCGAACCGGGCGACGACGTCAGCGACCACTGTCGCGATGTTTTCGGGCGAGCCGACGTCGAGCTGCCAGGCGTCGCAACGGCCGCCGCGGCTACGGGCTTCGCCTGCGGTGGCCTCCGCTGCCGTCGCCACGACATCGGTCGCGGCGACGAGCGCGCCCTCGGCGGCGAGGATCATCGCCGTTGCCCGACCCATGCCGCTCCCGGCACCGGTGACGACCGCCACCCGGCCGGCGAGCGAGCGTGGGTTCGGCGGCGATGGCTCGGTCACGGCCGGACCATACTGCCGAGGTGGTGATCCTGGGCGCGTCGCTCACCCATGTGACGTGGATCGTGCTGGGCACGTTGTTCTCGGCCATCCCCCTCGGCCTCTCGTGCTGGGCCCTGCTCGACGCCGCTCATCGGCCGAGCTGGGCCTGGGCGATGACCCGTCACCGCCAGGCCGCGTGGATGGCAGCCATCCTCTTCGGCGTGCTGATCGTCATCGGCGGCCTGACCATCTCGTTGTGGTACCTGGTCAAGGTCCGCCCGGTGATCGCCGGTGTCGAGGCCGGAGATCTCCGATCATGAGCAGTCGACGGACCCGGCCCTCTGCGAGGTCAAACGGGCATGGTCCCTGGGCGGGGCCGCCCCGGCCGATGTTGTCGGCTTGCCTGGCGGGGGGTCCGGGGGGCAGAGGACTCCCGCCGGAGCCCCCCGGCGTGGACCGGTCCGGCCTTGCCGGTCGGTCGACAAGGAAGACGGGCGCCGCCGGAGGCGGCGACGAACAACTCGCCTGAACGAAGGGAGCGAAGCGACCGAGCGAAGGCGAAACAACGTGTCAGGGGAGCGTCTGGCAGGGGCCGCCGCCGCACACGTCGATGAGACGACCTGAGCGGAGGAACTCAACGGTCATCGTCAGAACTCTCGGCTCACTGCTGCCCTTGCCGTGGGGATCCTCGCCGGCGCGGTTCGGGACGTTGCCGATGGGCGGAGTCGGAGTGCCGAAGTCCCACATCACGAGGTACGAGCCGCCCTTTGCCGGAAGGCCCCGCACCGGCCGGATGTTCCAGAACGGTTCGACGTCCGGGCTGCGCCCGGGCGCCAGCGCGGGGATCCGCAATCGTACGTGCAGGGTGCGGGCCATGACCTCGGTGGCGATGTTCGTCACCTGGTGATCGCCGTACGCCTCGAACATCAGTACCTGCTTCGGTTTGGTACCCGGGTACGGGTTCCTAGTGAGGTGCGCGGCGTAGCCGTCGTTCTCACCACGGTCCCACAACATCTGATCCAGCAGGATGCCGAACTGGCGGTCGACCTCGTCGGGATAGGCCGGGTTGAGGAGCGCCCCGTACGCATCGAAGTCCACGCTGCGGTTGAGCAGGGTCGAGTAGTTCATGGCCGGGACCCCGAGCAGGACGCGGCTCCAGTCCTGGGCCACGGCGCTGGTGGCCCCACCGAGGATGCCTCCCTGGCTGGCCCCGACGAACGTCAGATGCTTGCCATCGAGCAGCGAACGACCGTGTCCGTCCTGGAACGCGACATCGGACGAGAAGCCGTTGGAGTGCTTCAAGACGCGTCCGAGGAACAAGAAGTTGAGGATGCCCTGCTGCAACCGATCGGCCAGGCTCCGGAACTTCGACAGGTCCTGGATGATCGCCACGACGTTGGGGAGGTCCTCCGACGCCATGCCGATCCAATCTGTGGCGCAGTACGTGGTGTTCGTCACGCCGGCTGATCGGGTGCCGACGCCGACGACCTGATTCGCCGTGCCGAGCAGGCCGTGCCCGTACAGCGCCATGGCCCCCGGTCGCGCGCGGCCGTCCGGGCCGATGGCAAGGCGCGGGATCGTGCAGACGAAGTTGGCGGTCTGGGTACCGTTGCGGTCGGGCAGGACGTTGCGCCGCTTACGGCCGTTGTTGAGGGTCGAGCCCGGTCCACCGGCTCCGGTCAGGTATCGGGGAACCCCGAACGTGCCTTTGATCGTACGCAGCAGCGGGCCATCGGTCGCCTCCTCCACGGAGTCGACGTGGAACTGTGGTGCGGACCGACCGAGTGCCTTGAACGCGTCGTCGCGCATGTGGAGCAGTCGTTCGGACAGGCTGCGTGTACTGGCAACCGTGAAGTCCCAAGCCAGCACGAGACCATGACGGTTCACGCCCGCCCAGCCGAGATCAGCGAAGATCCGCTCCATCGTCGGCCGACGCCGCTCGAGCTGGCTGTCGTGCGTGTCGAGCCGGTCGCGGTAGGCGCGAAAGGCGTCGGTCGGCGCGATCGGGTGACCCGCTCCATCCTTCAACCTCCGCAGGCCGACCACGAAACGATGGCCTTCGGCGAAGTTCACCGCCGGCCGGATGTACAGCAGTCGGGTGGCGTCAGTGGTTGCGTTCGAGTCGAGCTCGGACCAGTAGGGCACCCGTTCGCCGGTCTCGGCGTCGATCAGGACTATCGGCGCCTGCGGGTCGAGCGAGGCGCCGATGTCGGTACGAGGCGCTGCGCCGGTGCGGTTCAGGTCGATGCCGGGCAGGAGCGCGATCAGCGCCGAGCCGGGCGAGAAGCCGTCGCTGCGGTTCTGCTCGGTGGGATCGATGTGCACACCGTCCTTGTTGGCCGGCATCGAAGCCCTGCGCAGGTGCACCCGGCGGCCGGTCGCGGTGTGACCGTCGCGCACCGTGAAGAAATCGTTCGGGAACGGCAGGTAGCACCGAGTGCCGCCGATCGGATCGCAACGGTCGGCGTGGGGTGCGTCCACGGCGATCGATCGACCGAGCTGCGCATCGGTTCGGGCTCCGGCAGGGCTCACGGCCGCGCACACCGCCGCTATCAGGGTCCCGGCCACAACGATGCTCATGGCCCGGCGACCCGGTTGGAAGTACATCTGCATCCCCCAGGGTTGACCTGAACCGGACCCTAACCGGCGCTCGGCCGACGGTGCGCGGTAGTCTCCGCCGCGTCCGAAGAAGCGAGGGGGAGCCGTGGCCACAGCCGACGAGATCCGAGCGGTCATCGATCGCTACATCGAGACGTTCAGCAGCAACGACCCCGACGGGTGGGTAGCCACCTTCGCTGAGGATGCGACCCAGGAGGACCCGGTCGGTACCCCCGTCAACAAAGGGCGCGACGCGATCAAAGAGTTCTACGAGAACACGTCGGCCATGTTCGGTGGCAGCCTGAAGCTCGTCGCCAAGGAAGAGCCGATCATCGTCGACCACGAGGCTGTTCTCTCGCTTTACGCGCAGGCTGGCAGCGGTGAGAGCCGCAACCGGATGCCGCGCATCATCGACCACCTCACGTTCAACGACGACGCGTCGATCGCCTCGCTGCGGGCGTTCTGGACGATCGAGTCGATCGAACCCGACCCGGAGTAAGCGACGCCGGCGGAGGGCCGAACCGTCCTCGACTGAAGTCTGCGAGGGCTCGGACCCGCGCCGCCGGTGCGAAGATCCACGGCCGGCTCGACGGGTCGAGACTCCCCCTCGCCAGATGCATGAGCGCGATCACGAAGCGAACGCTGGCCGGGTACCAACCGAACTGCTTGCGCACGAGCAGCAACGTGTTGCGCAGCATGAGGTAGTCGACGAGGTCAGAGCCACCACCGAGGTAGGGGTTGGTGACCCGTGCGCCTCGCACGATGCCGACCTCCCAACCGGCGCGCCGCGCCCGCTCTCCCAGGTCGGCCTCTTCGCAGTATGCGAAGTAGCGCTCGTCGAACAAGCCGATCTCTTCGAGGCACCTCCGGCGGGCAACCATCAGCGTTCCGTGCGGGTACCCGGCCGCCTCCCAGCCTTCGGTCGCATACCCAGGGAGGGTCATGCCGCCGAAGTACCGGTCGACCACTGGAGTCTGGCCGTCGCCCACGTCGGCGCAGGCCAGACCGGCGAGCGGTCGCTCGTCGAGCGCGGCCAGCATCCGCGCCAAGCAGTCCTTCGCGGGGAGCGCGTCGTGTGGAGCCACGACGCACCAGTCCCCCGCGTCCCGCCCGAGCCAGTACCGCCAACCGACGTTGGCGCCGGGCCCGAAGCCGGTGTTCTCGCGAAGCTCGATCACCTTGACGCCATCGATGGCGTGGAGCACCGCGAGCTGATCAGGCGATGAGCCGTTGTCGACGACGACGATTTCGGCCGTCACCTCCTCTTGGGCCCGAAACGCCGCAACCGTCGCGACGCAGCGCTCCGCCTGGTTCCAGTGGACGAGCACGACAGACACAAGCTCGATTTGGGTCATTTGACCGCGCATAGAGCAGTCAACTGACCCAAATTCGGATCAGCGCTGGGGGGCAGTCGTCGGGGTGATCGGCGATGGCAGCTCGGTGTCGCCCATCAGGTGGCGATCGACTGCGGCTGCGGCAGCCCGACCCTCGGCGATCGCCCACACGATCAGGCTCTGGCCTCGTCCCATGTCGCCGCAGGTGAACACGCCACTGACGTTGGTCGACCAATCGGCGTCGCGACCCACGTTGCCGCGATCGGTGAGCTCGACACCGAGGTCCTCGAGCAGCGGCGAGCGCTCGGGACCGGTGAAGCCCATGGCCAACAAGACGAGCTCGCATTCCATGTCGCGATCAGTGCCCTCGACCTTCTGGAACCGGCCGTCGACGAACTCGACATCGTGGGCCCGTAGAGCCCGCACGCTGCCGTCTTGGCCCTCGAAGCGCTCGGTGTTGACGGCGAAGATCCGTTCGCCGCCTTCCTCGTGAGCCGACGACGTCCGGTACATCAGCGGCCACAACGGCCAGGGCGTCCCCTCGTCACGTGCGTCGGGCGGCCGGGGCATGATCTCGAACTGCTGCACGGTCGCCGCGCCCTGGCGATGCACTGTGCCGAGGCAGTCCGCGCCGGTGTCGCCGCCACCGATGATGACCACGTGCTTGTCCTTCGCGGTGATCGGCGGATCGGCGAGGTCGCCTTCCTGCACCCGGTTGGACAGCGGCAGGTACTCCATCGCCTGGTGGATGCCGGCCAGCTCACGGCCGGGGATCGGCAGATCGCGCGCCTGGGTTGCGCCGCCGGCCAGCACTATCGCATCGAAGTCGCCACGAAGGGCCGTGGCGGTGATGTCAGTGCCGACGTCGACTCCGGTACGGAACACAGTGCCTTCCGCTCGCATTTGTGCGATCCGTCGCTCGAGGTGGCGCTTCTCCATCTTGAACTCGGGGATGCCGTACCGCAGCAGGCCGCCGATCCGGTCGGCCCGCTCGAACACGACAACTCCATGTCCGGCACGGGTGAGCTGCTGTGCCGCGGCGAGGCCTGCAGGACCGGAGCCGACGACCGCCACCGACTTGGTCGTCACTCGACTCGCCTTGACCGGCGTGACCCAGCCTTCCGCCCAAGCGCGGTCGATGATCTCGACCTCAACCTGTTTGATCGTGACCGGATCCTCGTTTATGCCGAGCACGCACGCCGCCTCGCACGGAGCGGGGCAGAGCCGACCGGTGAACTCAGGAAAGTTGTTGGTGGCGTGCAACCGCTCGATCGCCTCGTGCCAGCGGTCGCGATAGACGAGATCGTTCCAATCCGGGATGAGGTTGCCGAGGGGGCAGCCGTTGTTGCAGAAAGGGATGCCGCAATCCATGCAACGGCTGGCCTGGGTCTGCAGGTGATCCTCCGGGAACGGCTCGTACACCTCCTTCCAGTCCTTCAGTCGCACCGACACCGGCCGGCGGTGGGGCAGCTCGCGTCCGTACTTCAGGAATCCGCTGACATCTCCCATGTGGTCGGCCTCAGCCCTTGGACGCGGCCATGATGGCGTCGTCGATGTCGGCCCCCGACTCTTCCGCATCCTTTATTGCACCGAGCACCCGCTTGTAGTCCCGAGGCATGACCTTTACGAACTGGTGCACGCTGTAGTGCCAGTCGGTCAGGATGCGCCCGGCGACATCGGAGCCGGTGTTGCTCTGGTGCCGGAAGATGGTGCCGACGAGCCACGTCGTGTCGAGGTCATCGAGCGGTTCGAGCTCGACCATCTCGGCGTTCAGCCGGGAGGCGAACGTCCGGTTCGGGTCGAACACGTAGGCGATGCCACCCGACATCCCGGCACCGAAGTTGCGTCCCGTCGGACCGAGCACGATCACCCGGCCACCGGTCATGTACTCACATCCG
>JBBSGQ010000077.1:0-11184 GCA_038253965.1 Acidimicrobiales bacterium
GAGTCGGGTCGACTCCAGGCGCGTTGGCTCGGCTGCCAGGTTCGTGCTGATGGGACGAGAGTATGTCGCCCGGTTCACTATCGTCAGTCGCCTGGCCAAGCCTGGTCGTAGGTTGGTCGGCGCGCCGAACCTATCGAGGAGCACGATGCCCATCAATCCTGACGCAGTCGGTTCTCGAGCCGACCCGGTCGAGCGCTCTTGGGAGTCGAAGGACTGCATGCTGTACGCCGTCGGGGTCGGCGCGGGCGTCGACGAGTTGGCCTTCACGACCGAGAACACGGCTGACACGCCCCAACAGGTGCTCCCGACGATGGCGGTGATCGTCGGAGCCGGTGGGTTCGGAGCGATGAGCAAGGTCGGGACCTTCAACCCGGCGATGCTGGTTCACGGCGAGCAGGCCATCGAGCTGCACGGCCAGATCCCGCCCCAGGGCCGCGTCTCCACAGTCGGTGAGATCACCGGGATCTGGGACAAGGGCAAGGGTGCGGTCATCGAGACGAGCTCTGTCTCGACTGATGTGACCACCGGTGAACCTCTGTTCACGAACCGCTCATCGGTGTTCATCCGCGGCGAGGGCGGTTTCGACGGCGAGCGGGGCCCCTCGGGACCGCGCAACGCCGCACCCGACCGCCCCCCTGACCACGAGCTCACGTACCGGACGAGGCAGGACCAGGCACTGACGTACCGACTCAGCGGCGACCGCAACCCCCTGCACTCCGACCCTTCTTTCGCCGCCATGGGTGGGTTTCCCAAGCCGATCCTTCATGGCCTGTGCACCTACGGTTTCACCGGCCGGGCGTTGCTGCACACGCTGTGCGCAAGCGATCCCAGACGGTTCCGTTCGATGGAGGGTCGCTTCTCGTCGCCGGTGTTCCCGGGCGAGGCGCTCACCATTCGGATGTGGGTCGACGGCGGCGCTGCGGTGTTCCAGACCATCGGCGACGACGGGCGGGTGGTGCTCGACGCCGGCCGCTGCGCGTTCGACGCGTAACCACCCCCGCCTTCCCTTGGACAACCGCCCAACGCATCCTGCTGTCGCCCGCTTGTCAGATGACGCTTTCTCCTCCGGTGACCCGTTCCCCACCTACCGCCAGTTGAGGGCCGAGGCACCGGTGGCCTGGAACCCCGACGGTGGTTGGTGGGCGGTGAGCACCCATCCGGAGGTCATCGCGGTGTCCCGGGATCCGGGCACGTTCTGCTCCAGCAAGGGCATCCTCACTATCGAGATCGGCGTGGAGTACCCGTCGCCGCCGACCATGATGCACACCGATCCCCCGGCGCACACCCGTTACCGGAAGTTGGTGCAGCCAGGTTTCGCACCGGCGCTCATGCGGGCGATCGAGGGTCAGGTCCGCGCTCGAGCGGTGGATGTGGTCGACCAGATCGTGTCCGGCGAGGTCATCGACATCGTGCCCGCGCTCGCGCCGTTTCCGGTGTTGGTCATCGCGGATCTGCTCGGCGTCGCGGCCGCCGACGGCGAGCAGTTCGTGCGGTGGTCCGACGCGGCCATACCCGACGCCACCGATCTCAGCCTCGACGAGCGGATGGCTCTGCTGGGCGAGATGAACGCATACCTGCTCGATGCGGCCCGCCAGGCCCGGGCCGGCCGCGGCACTTCGAACGATCTGGTGTCAGTTCTGGCCGAGGTGGAGCTCGACGGCGAGGTGCTCACCGACGACGAGCTCGTCATGTTCCTCAACCAGTTGCTCGTGGCGGGCAACGAGACCAGCCGCTCGATGATCTCCGGTGGCCTCTGGGCCCTGGCCACCCATCCCGAGCAATGGGTGCGACTGGTCGGCGAGCCACCACTCAGCGGGTCGACGGTGGAGGAGTGGTTGCGCTGGACCACGCCAGTGATCGCCTTCATGCGAACCGCGGTTCGCGACACCGAGCTGCGCGATACGTCGATCGCCGCTGGTGATCCGTTGCTCTTGCTCTATGCGTCGGCCAATCGTGACGAGGCAGTGTTCGGACCGAGCGCCGACCACTTCGACATCACACGAGACCCGAACCCTCACGTGGCGTTCGGCTTCGGACCGCACTTCTGCATCGGCGCCGCGCTCGCGCGCATGGAAGGGCGCGTCCTGATCGAGGAGCTCCTCGCCCGCTTCACGACACTGGAGCCTGTGGGCCGCCCAGAGCCCAGCCCATCGGCGATCATCTCCGGCCTGCGCCACGCCGAGGTGGTCTTCGGTCGTTGAGTGTCGCGTCGACTTGCGTTGCGGCGGCCGCGAGGTGGGTGCACTGGTGCCGTTCCTATCGGTCTGAGCGCACCGGCCCCGGGTCGGTCCCCGGGAGGTCGGTGCGCTGGCGCCGCTCTTTGCGGCTCGGGTGCACCAGCCCTGGCGCCAGGGCCCGCGATCGGGCTCAGTCGTTGCGACGCAAGAAATCGGTCATCACGGCCCAGCACGACAGGTCCTGGAGCATGAACGCGTGACCGCCGTCGAAGGTCACCAACTCCGCACCCGGTATTCGGGCCGCCAGGGCCTCACTGTTGGCCAGCGGCGCGATGCCGTCGTGACGGCCGGCGGCGACCAGGGTCGGGACGTCGAGCGAGCCCAGCCGCTCGTGGGTGTCGTGGGCTCGGCGGGCCACCAACTGGCGCCGCAACCCGGCCGGCGGGTCCGTCCCGGCCGCTGTGTCGCCGTCGTTGCGACCCACGAAGGCCATGATGGCTTCGCGCAGTTCCTCGTCGTTGCCGGTTCGGATGTCGGTCACGGCGACGAGGAGTTCGGCCCGCTCGTCAGCCGGCAGGTCGTACAGCTCGTGGAGCGGATAGGAGGATCCACCACCGCCGCCCGGTGACGTGCAGGCGAGCACCATCCGCTCGACCCGATCGCCGGCGGCCAATGCGATCTCCTGAGCGACCATTCCGCCGAACGACACGCCGAGCATGCGGAACGTCGGCCAACCGATGTGGTCCACCAACGCGAGGGCATCGCGAGCGAAGTCCGCCATCGCCGGCTGGTGGCCGGGGTCGGTTGGTCGGGACTGGCCGAGACCCCGGTGGTCGTAGGCCAGGACCGTGAAGTGCTCGGCCACCGGCCACGCCGTCGGGTTCGGGTGCTGCCGCAGATCGCTGCCGGTTCCGCTCACGACCAGCAACGGCGGGCCAGATCCTCCCACCTCGTAGTGCAGCCGCACGTCTGCGAGGTCCGTGAACGGCATCAGAACAGCCTCAACTCACGGGGTTCGATCCCCCGGAGCGCGTCGTAATCCACCTCGAGCCAGGTGATGCCCCGATCGGCGGCGAGGACCCGTGCCTGAGGCTTCACCAGCTGCGCGACGAACAGGCCCCGGACCGGACGCAGCATGGGGTCGCGGTTCAGGAAGGCGAGATAGCGGGTGAGCTGCTCGACGCCGTCGATCTCACCGCGTCGTTTGATCTCGACGGCCACCGCAATGCCGTCGCTGTCACGACAGAGCAGGTCGACCGGGCCGACATCGGTCGGGTACTCGCGGCGCACCAGCCGCATGCCCTCGGCCAGCTGCTCGCAGTTGGCAGCCAGCAACGCCTGGAGGTGGGCTTCGACCCCGTCCTTGATGAGACCCGGGTCGGGGCCGAGCTCCCAGGACGAATCGCTCAGGACCTCATCGAGGGTGATGGTGAGCGTCTCGCCCTTCGGGTTGGTGACCGTCCACGTGCCGTCACCCTCGGTTCGGCGGTTCGGTGCGTTCATCCAGTTCAGAGGCTTGTAGGCGCAGCCGTCGGCGTGCACTGCGACGCAGCCGTCGGCCTTGACCATGATCAGACGGGTGGCCATCGGGAGATGGGCGCTGAGCCGACCGGAGTAGTCCACCGAGCAGCGAGCGATGACGACGCGCACCGGGTGAAGTTACTTGCGTTTCTTGTTCAGGCGGTCGCCGATCAGCTTGCGGCGTTCCTGGAGATCCCGGTAGGTCAGTCGCGTCACCTCGTCGGGGTCGACGCCGAAACTCGCCTTGACGCCGGTGAGGTCCATCTCCCAGTCATTCGGGTTCATGCCCACGTCGGACGCGATCCGCTCACCGTGACGCTGGGCGAAGTACAACGAGATCGCCGCTATCTCGGCGAACAGGTCGAGATCGGGGGCAAGTGTGGCGATGGCGCCGTCCAGGAAGACCAGGTTCTTCACGAACAGCATGAGCTCCTTGGGCATACGCGCGCCGTAACCGAGGAGAGCCTTCACGGTGCGCTGGATCTCGCTGGTGAGCTCCTCGGGTGTGAGCTTCGTCGGATCGACCGGCGGCCCCTCGAGACCGAGCTCGTCGATGATGACCTGCAGGTCGGCGTCGGCCGGTAGCGCCCCGAGATCGCGCAGGGCCTCCATCTGTGACATCACGTCGTTCATCGACGCACCCATGATCAAGCGCAGGAAGGCGAGTCGGCGGGTCTCACTCAGGCGACCGGTGATGCCGAAGTCGAGCAGGGCGGTCCGCCCGTCGGGGCGCACGAAGAGGTTCCCTCCGTGCAGATCGCCGTGGAAGATGCCGTGCAGCATGCAGCCCTCGAGGAAGCCGATCATCCCCGTGCGGACCACCTGTTCCGTGTCGACGCCGGCTCCTTTCATGCCGATCACGTCGTCGAACGCGAACCCGTCGAGCCGTTCCATCACGAGTACTCTCGGCGTGACGAGCTCCGGATGTGGCCGAGGGATGACGTAGCCGCGCTGTCCGAGGTCGGCGAACGAGCGGGCGATGTCGAGCTGGTTCTCGGCCTCGAGGCGGAAGTCGAGCTCCTCGGTGATCGTCTCGGCGAACAGATCGACCAGGGCTGGCGGGTTGGCCAACGCCGTGACCGGGATCCGCCCGACGAGGTGGGGTGCGAGCCATGCCATGACTTGGAGATCTTCCCGGACAAGGCGAGCTACGCGAGGCCGTTGGACCTTCACCACCACCTGCTCGCCGGTGCGCAGCGTGGCCGCATGGACCTGCGCGATCGATGCTGCGGCCAGAGGTGTCCGGTCGAACGACGAGAACACCTCGGTCAGTCGACGCCCGAGATCCGCCTCGACCACCTCCCGTACAACGGCGAACGTCTCGGGCGGCACCTGGTCGCGGCACTTGCGGAACTCCCTCACGAGCTCTTCCGGGAACAGGCCCTCGCCCGACGAGATGATCTGTCCGAGCTTGATGTAGGTGGATCCGAGCGCTTCGGCGGCGATCCGCAACCGTCGGGCCAGACCAGCGCGTGAGGCCGGCGTGCCCTTGCCGGCTCGGCGCTCACGCAGTGCCCAGAGACCGACTGCCACACCGAGATGGCGCACGACGAAGACCACCCGCACGCCTGGCGGCAGCCGGTGCGGCCGCACCAGGTCAGGCAGCTCGCGTCGAACCCGCACCCGCACGGCCTGGATGTCACGGCGCCACGGCATCTTGTCGGGCTCGACGATCCAGGGGCCGTCATCGCTGAACGCACCGATGGCCAGATCGGAAGGGGCATCGCCGCCATCTGCGACGCGCCCAGGGCCGACAGGCGTTGACGACTGAGGAGGCGGGACAGGGGCGGGCATCGCCGGCGAGTCTGGCACCGCGGACCGAGGAGATCGGCACCGGGCCACGGGCGACCACGTAAGTACCATGCTGACAGTTTCGTGTGGGGGCCGAGACAGGGGGTCGGGCGATGATCGAACGGTGGATCGTCGACGACGATCCGAGCCCGACCTATCCGATCTACACGCGCGGCAACATCGGCGAGGTCTATCCGCTCCCGGTCACGCCGCTCACCTGGACCATCGGAGCCATCCCGGCGTCCGAGCAGGGTTGGCGCGACGCACTGGAGCGATTCGGCGCTTTCACCCGCGACGAGTTCAGCGACGATCGCATCGAGATACTCGGCTGCTTCGGCGGCTACGGCTATCTGAACGTGTCGGTCAGTCGCCTTCTCGGCGTCCGCACGCCTGGTCTCACGCCCGAGCAGATCGACTACTCGATCTGGGGCGAGATGCCCGATGTCCCCCCTTACGTGGCGAAGCCGGGCGACGAGGACGCCGAACGAACCAGGGCGATCCAAGCCACGCTGCAGTGGATCCTCACAGTTGACGATCTCCCCGAGCTCCGCGACGACGCGGCGCTCATGGCCGAGCTGCGCGGCGCACGGCCCGACTTCTCCACCTTCGATGACGGTGAGCTGCTCAACTACACCCGCGATCGGGTCCCTGAACTGCGCCGGCTGTTCGCCAGCCATCTCTTCATCACGTACTGCTCGACAGTGCCGGTCGGCATCATCCAGAGCGTGTGCGCCAACCTCGGGGACCCGTCCTTGGCCATGCGACTGGTGGCCGGCATCGGAGATGTGGACTCGGCCGCGCCGTCTGCTGCGTTGTGGGCGATCGGCCGGCGCGTTGCGGGATCACGATCCCTGCAGGCCGCGTTCGACGCTGGAGTCAACGGACTCCTCGAGAGGTTGCGGGTCGTGGCGGCGACCGGCGGCGTGGAGGCGGTGGATTCTGCGGCGTTCCTGGCCGAGCTCGACACCTTCCTCTACGACTTCGGGTCCCGTGGGCCGAACGAATGGGAGACGAGCTCGCCGAGCTGGGAGACCTGCCCGGAGTTGGCGCTGGCTGCGATCGACCGGATGCGTTTGAGCCCGGATGACGACGACCCACAGAACCAGAGCGCATCGCTGGTCGATGACCGCGAGGCCCTCGGCGCAGACGTTGCCGCCCGGATCGTCGATGACGCGGAGGTGCACGGCCAGTTCCTGGCCGCGCTGCGCGCGGCCCGCCTGTTCTTGGCCAGTCGTGAGCGAACGAAGACGACGGTGATCCGTCTGGTCAACGAGATGCGCATGTCGAACGTCCACCTCGGCCGCCGGCTCGTGGAGCGTGGCTTGCTCGACCGGCCGGAGGATCTCTCCATGTTGCGGGCCGATGAGCTCGACGGGTTCCTCGATGCCCCGGCCTCGTACGTCGAGACGATCCGCTCGCGGGCCGCCGATTATGCGACGCTCTTCGACCTCGAACCGCCCTTCGTCGTGAACGGATCCGTGCCGCCACTCAACTCATGGTCACGCCGCGATCGTCACGTGACGGCGGCCCGGGCGGGCGACACGCTGACCGGCATTCCCGGGTGCCCGGGTCGGGCCACGGGACGGGCGAGGATCATCCTCGATCCGCTCGATCCCTCCGACCTCGAGCCTGGAGATGTCCTGGTCGCCCCGATCACCGATCCGGCGTGGACACCGCTGTTCGTGCCCGCCGCTGCTGTGGTGGTCGACGTCGGAGCGCAGATCAGCCATGCGGTGATCGTCAGCCGTGAGCTCGGCATCCCCTGCGTCGTGTCGGTCACCGACGCCACGCGCCGGATCCCTGATGGCGCGATGGTCGCCGTCGACGGCACCGCCGGCACAGTTGTCATCAAGGCTGAGTGAGCTCGGTCAATCGCGAAAGCGGGGCGGTCGCTTCTCACGGAACGCAGCGACACCTTCGGCAAAATCGGGTTCGCCCATCATGCGGTCGATCAGCACCTCTGATCGGGCGACTGCGGTCCCCACGTCGTCGTGCAGGTCGGCATAGAGCTGACGCTTGGCTTCTCGGGTTGCGGCCGGTGACACCTCGGTGGCCAAGCGGCTCGCATACTCGAACGTGAAGTCGAGGAGGTCCCCCGGCGGAAGCACCCGGTTCACCAGTCCGATCGCTGCTGCCTCCTCGGCGAGCACCACACGGCTCGACAGCAAGAGGTCGGCCGCATGGCCGAGGCCGACCAGCCGTGGCAGGACCCATGACAAGCCGAACTCAGCGGGCAGGCCGAGCCGACCCGACGAAGTGGTGAGCTTCGCCCCCGCCGAGGCGAACCGCATGTCACAGAAGCATGCGAGCACGAGGCCCACACCTGCCGCCGGGCCGTTGATCGCGGCGATCACCGGGAAGCGGAGACCGAAGTGGAAGGCGAACGGATGATCGAACTCCGCACGGACGCCGTGCCCGGGTCGGGCGAGATCAGGCGGCGTGCCCGAGACGTACCCACCCGTCTCGACGTGGCCCTCGAGTGCGCGCGAATCGGCACCGGCGCAGAACCCCCGGCCTGCGCCAGTCACGATCGCCACGCGCACAGACTGGTCGGCTTCGGCTTCGGCGAGTGCCCAGCGATACTCGGTGTGCATGCGGCCGGTCCACGCGTTCAGTCGCTCCGGCCGATCAAGGGTGATCTCCAGGACCCCTCCGTGTCGGTCGACCCGCAGCGTCTTGAGATCAGCTTGCTGCATCACCCGATCCTGCCAGGCCTCCCGCTCAGGAGCCGAGCCGAGCCGATCGGCGAGGCGACCCGACGAGCACAGCATGATGATCTGCGGCGAAGCCGCACGGCTTGCGAAGACGATGGCCGGACCTACCCGCGCAACTCCCTGGCCTCGTGGGCACCGGGCCCGGTCTACGATGACCCGCTTCGTCCCGGATGGGTGGCTGCTCGCATCCGGTCGGGACCCCGGTCGAAGCTCGTGCCCGAGGACGCAACGAACGATGAGCGGCGAGACTTCTACGACCGGAGACTGGAGCGTCGTCGCTCGTCAGCAGGCGGCGGTGGCAGAGCTCGGCAAGCTCGGCCTGGTAGGTGTTCCGCTGGACCATCTGCTGCAGGAAGCTGCCTTGAGCGTGGCCCACGTGATGCAGAACGACAGCGTGGTGCTGCTGGAGCTGTTGCCAGCCGATGAAGGGTTCCGGGTCCGGGCCGCATCGCACGACGGAGATGTCGTCCCCGCCCGTCGACTGCAGGGCGTCACGGTTCCGTCCGGCGGAGCGTCCCAAGCGGGCTACACCCTGATGATGGCCGTGCCTGTCATCTCTGACACCGAGACCGAGGAGCGGTTCACGCCAGCAGCACGTGGTCTCGGCCCCGGCAGCCGTAGCGGTGTGACCGCCACGATCGGCTGGGAGGACCGGCCATGGGGCGTCCTCGGATCGCACTCGAGTGTCCCGCGCGCCTACACCGAGGATGACGTGCACTTCCTCGAGTCGGTGGCCAACGTGGTGGGTCTGGCCATCCAACGTGTTGTGGTCGAAGACGAGCTGCGAGAGCATTCGGCCCGGCTCGATCTCTCGTTGGCCGCCGGCGGGCTCGGAAGTTGGCATTGGGAGCCTGGAAGCGACCGGGTGGCGCTCTCCGCATCGCTCGAGCAACTGTTCGGTTGTGAGCCGGGATCCTTCCGCGGCAAGCCGGCAGATGTGCTCGAGCTCGTCCACCAGGAGGACCGCGAGGCGGTCCGGACGTCGCTCCAGCGGGCGGTCGCCGAGCGCAGCGAGCATCACCTGACCTACCGGGTGGTGCGGCCTGACGGAGTCGTCCGGTGGTTGGAGTCGCGCGGTCGCGTGGTCGTGGAAGCCGACGGAGTCCGGATGCGAGTGGTCGGAGTTGCAGCTGATGTCACCGAGCAGAGGCTGGTAGACGAGATCAAGTCCTCGCTCCTCGGACGCGAGCACCAGGCGAGGGTCGAAGCCGAACGGGCTCGTGAGCGCCTCTCGTTCCTGGCTGCGGCGAGCGCGTCGCTGACGAGCAGCCTGGACCCGGCGGTCATCTACCGAGATCTTGCCGGTCTCGTCGTGCCGAGACTGTGCGACATCTGTCTCGTCGACGCCTTCGACGATGACGGCCTGTTGGTCGAGACTGCTGTGCTCTCGGCCCCGCCGGACCACGCCGACCTCTTGCACGAGATGCGTCGGCGGCGCGTCGCTGCGGGTGGTGACGGCATCTGGAGCGTCCGTCGAGCAGTTCGCGGCGCCCGGTCCGAGTTGGTCCACGAGATCACCGACGAGCAGTTGGTCGAGGCGGCAGGTGATGACGCGCACCTCGACATGCTCCGCTCGCTGGCGCCCCGATCGGTGATGGTCGTGCCTCTCGTCGCCAGAGGACGGGTGCTGGGGGGCATGACACTGATCGCGACGGACGGAAGCCGGCGGTACGACGAGGACGACCTGACACTGGCCGAGGACCTCGCCGCGAGGGCCGCGATGGCCGTCGACAACGCCCTGTTGCTCGAGTCGCGCACCCTGGTGGCGCGATCGCTGCAGGCCTCACTGCTGCCGCCGGCACTGCCCATCCTGGCCCACCTCGACCTCGCCGCCCGGTACCGCGTGGCCGAGGGCGACATCGAGATCGGCGGGGACTTCTACGACGTGTTCGAGCTGGAGGCTGGCCGTTGGGCCGCGGTCATCGGCGATGTGTGCGGACGCGGCCCCGAGGCGGCTGCGCTCACCGGCCTGATGCGTCACTCGGTGCGGGCCGCCGCGGTGCGGGACGACCAGCCGAGCCACGTCCTCGGCCAGACCAATGACGCCATCCTCGACCAGATCGACGACACACGATTCTGCACGGCGGCGTTCGTTCGTCTCGTCCCACCGACTGGGTCGGGTCAGCCGGCTCACCTCGTGGTGGCGTGCGGGGGTCATCCCCGGCCGATGGTGCTGCGAGCCGATGGTTCGGTGGAGCGCGTGGACGCGCCGGGCACGCTGCTCGGGGTGATCCCCGACCCTCCCTTGGTCGACGTGGCCGTTTCACTCGAAGCCGGCAGCTCACTCGTGCTGTACACCGATGGGGTGACCGAGGCCCGCCGGTCCGGCGTGCAGCTCGGTGAGGCTGGTCTGATGAAGCTGCTCTGCGGTCTGCAGCACCTCGGCGCCGAGGCGCTGGCTGAGCACGTCGACCGAGCGGTCGGCGACTGGCAGGACGCGGACAGCGACGACATGGCGGTGATGGTGCTGCGAGTCGAGCCGGCCTGACCTGTACCGCGCACCACGTGACCGCCCTCAGGACGGATGCTGTGGCCCGCCGTCGTATGCCGCCACTGTTGCGAGTGCGCGTTCCGCCAGCGTGGGGTGACAGATCAACAGGTCGGGCAGATAGGGATCCCGGTGGTTGTACGTGAGCGGCGACCCGTCGAGCCGGCTCGCATGCAGACCGGCCGCCAAGGCGACGGCCACTGGAGCGCACGAGTCCCACTCGTACTGGCCGCCGGCGTGGGCATAGATGTCGGCTGCGCCCAGGATCACCGCTGACGCCTTCGCTCCGGCCGAGCCCATGGTGACCAGATGGCCGCCCAGGACATCTGCGAGGTGGGAGGCGACTGCCGCTGGCCGCGTCCGGCTGACGACCACTCGCAGTCGCGCAGGAGGGTCGGGTGGGAGCGGAGGAGGCGGTGCGCTGCCCAACACCAGCCGCTGGGCCGGTAGGGCCACCGCGCCTGCGATCGGTCGGCCGGACTCCACGAGCGCC
>JBBSGQ010000078.1:0-11042 GCA_038253965.1 Acidimicrobiales bacterium
CCTCCTCGAATGCAGTACGGCCGCGGCTCGGCGAAGTGCCGCCGACGGCATCGCCACACTCCGAAAGACCTACCAGCACGAGGTTCCGTCATGAACACCAGCCACCACGACAGTCACGACATCATCACCGCCCTGACGCCGGACACCACCGACGCGACCGTTCCCCGCGACCTCCATGATGCGTTGGCGGCGCGCGCCGATCGCGGCGGGATCCTCGACGTCTCCTACCGCAGCGTCGACAGCCCGCTCGGTCCGCTCCTCGTGGCCACCACCGCAGCCGGGCTGGTTCGGCTGGCGTTCGAGTCCGAGGGCCACGACACCGTCCTCGAAGACCTGGCGGTGAAGGTGAGCCCGCGGATCCTGCGGTCCGGCCGTCGCACCGACACCGTCGCGGTGCAGCTGGACGAATACTTCACCGGTCGCCGCCGCCGGTTCGACCTTGACATCGACCTACAACTGGTGAGCGGCTTCCGCCACACCGTGATCTCTGAACTGTCTTCGATCGCCTACGGCGAAACAGCGTCCTATGCCACGGTGGCGCAACGGGCCGGCAACCCACGTGCGGTCCGCGCCGTCGGCAGCGCATGTGCCCACAACCCGGTGCCCGTGGTGGTGCCCTGCCACCGGGTGGTTCGCAGCGACGGCACGATCGGCAACTACCGGGGTGGGATCGACGCCAAGGACACCCTGCTCACGATGGAGTCCCAGCCATGACGCCCTCGGCCACGCCCCGAGGACCGTCCCTCTCCGAGCGCGTCGACGGCGTCGACTGGACGAGAGCCACCCAGACACTCGACAACCAGGGTGCCGCACCGACCGGCCCGATCCTGACCACCGACGAGTGCCGCCGCATGATCGACTGCTACGACGACGATCACCGGTTCCGCTCGACCATCGACATGGCCCGGCACCGCTTCGGCCAAGGCCAGTACCGATACTTCGACCACCCGCTTCCCCACCTGGTCACCGCGCTCCGAGCCGCGTTCTGGCCCCACCTGGTCCCCGTCGCCCGGGACTGGGCCCAACGACGAGACGAACCGACGCCGTGGAACGACCAGCTCGACGACTGGCTCAGCGCGTGTCACGCCGCCGGGCAAGACAAGCCCGCGCCGTTGATGCTGCGCTACGGGCCGGCGACTGGAACGCGCTGCACCGCGACGTGTACGGCGACCTCGTGTTCCCGCTCCAGGTCGTCATCGGCCTCGACCAACCCGACGTCGACTACACCGGCGGCGAGCTCCGTCATGGTCGAACAGCGACCTCGAGCACAATCGCGGGCCTCCACGTTCACGATCCCGCAGGGTCACGGCGTGGTGTTGACCTCCCGTGATCGACCCATCGAGACGAAACGGGGCTGGTCCAGAGCGCCCATGCGCCACGGCGTGAGCACCCTCCGCTCGGGCCGAAGGCACACCCTCGGGATCATCTTCCACGACGCCGATTGACCCGGCGCTCATCGGCGGTCGACGTCGGTTCGCGACCCTCACTGGCGTGACGGGCTGGCTACCGTCGAGACGATGAGCGACCCGCCCGTGCGGAACATCCATCATGTGCTCGACGAACTGTCCGAGCACTGGTCACCCCGCACCGTCGCCGTCGTGAACGACTACGACGTCCGGGTCGTCAAGTCGAGGGAGAGTTCACCCGCCACAGCCACCCCGAGACCGACGAGTTCTTCCTGGTGCTGTCAGGCGAGCTCACGATCCGGATGGACGAACAGGACGTCGTCCTCTCGACCGGCGACACCTACGTCGTACCTCGGGGACGATTCCACCAGCCCTCCGCCGCATCAGAGACGACACTTCTGCTCTTCGAGCCCAGCGACACCATCAACACCGGCGACACCCCGAGCGACCTCACCAAACGACGTCAGGTGGTCTGACCGACCACATCGACCGGTTCGAGTTGACGCTGACCGGTGGACTGGAGTCGTCGGTGCTGCCCCGTGTCGATCACGCAGAAGCGATTGCCTTCGGGATCGGCGAGCACGACGAAATCGGGATTCGCAGGGTAGAGGTCCCAGTCGAACCAGTCGCGCCGAGTGCGATGAAACCACCAAAACCGAGCACGCGTTCCACCCGGCCGACCGTAGCCGGAGCCCCTCGAAGGCGATGACCTGTCCAGCCGCGACGCCGGCTCGCCAGCCGAGGACCAGGCGTCATGGGTCCGAACAACGCGTCGGAACTCCCTGACGTGTCGGAAGCTTTCGACGCATAGTTGGACCATGTCGTCGGACGCGGTGTACCGAGCCCTGGCCAACCCGGTCGTCGCCGGCTGCTCGACCTCCTCGCCGAATCTCCCCGCAACGCCGGTGCTCTCGCCGCCGAGTTCGAGCAGAGCCGACCCGCGATCTCCGAGCACCTCCAGGTCCTCCGCGCCGCGGAGCTGGTGCGCGAGGAGGTCAGGGGACGCGAGCGTCTCTACCGGCTCACTGCCGAGCCACTGGCCGACATCGACGACTGGCTGCGCCCGTTCGCGCGGTACTGGCGCAATCACCTCACCGCCCTATCCGACTACCTCGATGAGAGGCCCGATCCATGACGAGACGATCAGCGTCGACCAGTTCCTCGCCCACCCACCCCAACAGGTGTGGCGGGCGCTCACCACCCCGGACCAGCTAGCTCGCTGGTGGCTCGAGGTGACCGAGAACGAGCGACTCGACCACTCCTTCGGGGACTGGACCCTCACCTGGCGCCTCGTCCCTGAACGAACCGGTACCCGCCTGTTCCTCGACCACTCGGGCTTCGACCCGGCCCGGCCGGACCACGCGTTCGCCTACGACCACATGGGCCCGGATGGCGAGACGAGATCCTTCCCAGGCTCGCAGGGCTCCTCGACCAGGACACGCAGACCCGCGACGAGGTCGCCTAAACACGCCCGGACGCGACGTCTGGCGGTGCTCGTCCTCCCTTCTGAGCAGTCGACACGCATGGCCGACTGGACCGCCCAGCACCACCATCCCGACGCCCAACCCCACCCCTACCTCCACCGCACCACCTGATCCCCGAGACCTGCTCGGATGCTCAGGTTGTGGGGGGCCAGGTGGTGGCGTTGGGCCACAAGATTGAGGGGAGTGCGTCCACGATGTCGGGGGTGCCGTCGATGTCGATGGGTCGTGTCGATGAACGTCGACCCCACAGCACGAGAAGCCGGTTGGCGGCGTCAGTGTTGACGATCACGTCAGGATCGACGGCGTTTTCGACGACGGCGAGCAAACCTGATGTCGCGGTGGTTTCGAGGACGACATCGTGCTGGTCGGGGCTGCGGTACACGATTCGGATCGGTTCGTCGAGCCGGTCGGGGACGCGTTCGCCCAGCGATTGTGCTGACTCGTTGAGGATCGGCATGCGGTTGAGGATCTTGACAGCGTGGGCGGTGAGTTCGGGCTGGGCGAGCAGCACTGACGAGGTGTCGTCGTCGCCAACTAGATCCCAGCGGTGGATGCTCGCTTCGCTGCGCGAGTGTGTGGTCAACTCGTCGGCGGTGACCCGTGTACCGGTGAACTCGATCGCTGGGTCATCGGCTGTAGTGAACATGTCGTAGATGGCGAGCTTGCGTTTGCTCTGCTCAGCGAGCTGGTTGAGGAGCTCGTCGTGGTCCAGCGCACGAAATGGTGCTTCGCGTTCTTCGAACCCGCGGGTGGGGCGCGGCGGTTGCCCGTCGAGATGGTCCTCGATCAGGTCGGCGAGTTCCTTGGAACCGGCTGCCAGGTGCGCAGCGATGTGATGGGAGGTCCATCCCTCACACGCGGTGGGTGCGGTCGCGGGAAGATCTCCGAGCGCTGCAAGGATCTCTCGTCCCGCATCGGGTGCTTCGGTCTTGGTGGTGGAGGACATAATGCCTCTCCTGTTGTTGGTCGTGAACTTCTCGAGGATCAAGCGGAATCCTTCATCTGTGGAACGTGTCAGCAACCCGGAACGTGAGGTCGGAAGGAAAATCAGAGGCGACTCGACGCGGCGCTTGCGGATGGACCTATCGCGAACTCGTCGGGGATGTGGCAAGCGTCGATGACCTGGCCGTAGTGGTCGACCGCGCGGTACACGTACCGCCAACGGCCAGCGACCTTGACGTAGGTCTCATCGACGAACCAGCGGTCCCCGACCGCGTGCCGGCACGGCCGCGCCGCCTCGATCAGCAGCGGCGTGAACCGTTGCACCCAGCGGAACAGCGTGACATGGTCGACCTCCACGCCGCGCTCGGCGAGCAGCTCCTCGAGATCCCGGTACGACAACCCGAACCGCAGATACCACCGCACCGCGAGCACGATCACCGCAGGCGGGAACCGGAACCCCGCGAACGACGATGCTTCGGTCTCGATCGACACACGGGACCGGCGACGCTTCATCCCGACACCATCGCCGCCCCGTCACGCGTTCAGCCAATGCAACAGTGCCGGTCGGGGTAACCAGCGCTCATCATGTGGTCGCTCGTCAGCTCCCGAGGCCCCAGGACACGACGCGTGCGGGGTGGATGCGGATGAGCGGTGTGGGCGACGCGATCGCCTCGGCGTCGCCGCGCACTTCGATGCCACGGGGCCGCCACGGGTTCACGCTGGCGAGGTCGTCGATTACGATGGCGGTGCGGCGGCGGCGCTGGACGTCGCGGTACTTCTTGGTCGCGGGGAGGTCGAGGCCGCCGACGTCGATGGTGCCGAGATCGGTGTTGTAGGTGAACCCGACTGGTGTGACGTGCGGGGTGCCGTCGGCGCCGACGGTGGCGATGCGGGCGAGGCGCCGCTCGCCGCGCAGGTAGTCGAGCTCGGCTTCGGTGAACGCGCTCGTCACGCCTGTACTTCCGTCGGGGCGCACACCTCGAGCTCCATCCCGTCGGGATCGCGGAAGAAGAGTGACCAGATGTCGCCGAGCTGTTGGATGTCGCCGATGTGGGCGCCGGTGTCGATGAGGCGGAGGCGCACGGTGTCGAGTGTGTCGCGTGTGTCCACGGCGATGCCGTAGTGGTCAATGGGTCCGCGCCCGCCTTGCTTGGCGCGGTCGCCGACGATCTCCTCTGGCATGGACTCGAACACGTTGAGGGCGCTGCCTCCGCCGAGATCGAGGATGGCCATGCGCGGGTGGTCGGCCGTCGCTGCCATCTCGAAGGTGACCTGCGCGTCGAACACGGTGCGGTAGAAGGCGACGGCGCGGTCGAGGTCGGCGGTGACCGTGCCGATGTGGTTGAACCCGGAGCTGATCGGCATGATCCTCAGCTGTCCTTTCGTCCGGCGCCCGCAGGCGCGGTGTCGATCTCGATGGGCATCGAGGGGGTGATGTCTGTGCCGGTGGTGATGTCGCGGTGCTGTGGCAGGTAGCGGAGCACGACCACGACCGCCGCCAGCGCGACCCCGGCAGCGACGAGCAAGGCGACACCCATCGCGTCGGTGTACGCGATGCGTGCCGCGTCGGCGAGCGCGGCGCCAGGCCCGCCGCCCAGCGAGGCCGCGACCTGCAGCGCCGCCCCGACCGAGCCGCGGGCCAGCTCCGCG
Organism: Acidimicrobiales bacterium; assembly: GCA_038253965.1. Lineage (GTDB taxonomy): Bacteria > Actinomycetota > Acidimicrobiia > Acidimicrobiales > Iamiaceae > JBBSGQ01. The sequence continues at coordinate 5,483 of JBBSGQ010000078.1, forward strand.
CTCTCGTTCGGCAAGCCGGCGGTCGCGCCGGCGAGGTTGCCGGCGAACCCGGAGGCGACGATGCTGCCGAGCACGGCGATACCAAGCGCGCCGCCGACTTCGCGGGCGGTGTCGTTGACGGCGGACCCCACCCCGGCCTTGGCCACCGGCAGCGAGGTCATGACCGCTCCGGTAGCGGGGGCGGTGACGTTGCCCATCCCGACACCGAGGATGACGAGTCCCGCGGCGAGGACCCAATAGGGCGCGTCGGTGCCGAGGCGGGCGAGCACGAACAGGCCGGCGGCGAGCACAGTCAGCCCGCTACTCAGCACGGCGCGGGTACCGAACCGCTCGGCCCATCGGGCGCTGGCCGACGCCGCCGGCACCATCGCCAGCATCATGGGCAGGCTGCGCACCCCGGCCTCGAGCGGCGAGTAGCCGCGCACGGCCTGCAGGTACTGGGTCAATAGGAAGAACATGCCGAACATGGCGAAGAACGTCAGGGCGATCGTGGCGGTGCCGATCGTGAAACTCGGGCTAGCGAAGAACCGCACGTCGAGCATCGGGAACTCGGCGCGCCGCTCCCACGCCAGGAACGCGACGAGCCCGACGGCCGCGATGACGAACCCGGCGATGGTGAGCGGGTCGCTCCAGCCCCGGTCGGGGCCTTCGATGATCCCGAACAGCAGCGATCCGAGGGTGACGATCGACAAGGTGGCGCCGGCCACGTCGAGGGGAAGGACTCGCGGATCGCGCGACGTCGCAACGATGACCGCCACGAGGACGAGCGTGAGCGCCACGACGGGGACGTTCACGAAGAACACCGACCCCCACCAGAAGTGCTCGAGGAGCCAGCCGCTACCGACGATGCCGATGGCGGCGCCGGACCCGGCGAACCCCGCCCAGATGGCGATGGCTCGTGATCGCTCAGCTGGTGGGAACACCGCGGCGAGGATCGACAGGGTGCCGGGCATGATGAGCGCCGCACCGAGCCCCTGCACGGCCCGGATGGCGATGAGCGGCCCGGGGTCGTCGGCCAGGGTGGCCAACAGCGACATCGCGCCGAACACGCCGAGGCCGACCAACAGGGCGCCCTTGCGGCCGAACCGGTCACCGAGCGCCCCGGCGGTGAGCACCACGCCAGCGAAGACGAGCGCGTAGGCGTCGACGATCCACTGCAACGCAGTCGATGAAGCGCCGGTGTCGCGCACCAGGCTCGGGATGGCGATGTTGAGCGACGTGTTCGCGGTCATCACGATCACCAGGCTCAGCACGAGCACGCCGAGGATCCACCACCGGCGGTCGTGCACCGATGTCGACGGCTGGCCGGGAGCGAGGTCCAGAGCTGGAGCGAGATTGTCGGTCATCGTGACCTTCGATCTCGGCGGCGACGGGGTGTCAGGCCGCGTAGGCGTGGGCGGCGCGAGCGGTGCGCAGCGCGTGTGCCCACCAAGCGAGCTCGTCGAGCATCGTCTTGGCCGCCGCCTCCGGTCCCGCCGGGTCGCGCAGCTTGCCGGCAGCGTCGAAGAGACCGTGGGCCATGGCGAAGCTGACGGTGTCGCGGATGGTGGTTGCGTGCAGCTCGGCGAAGACCTGTCGGAGCTGCTCCACGGCGCGCAACCCGCCGGAGATGCCGCCGTAGGACACGAAGGCGACCGGCTTGGCCTTCCACTGCTGCATCGGCAGGTCGATGGCCTGCTTCAGCGACGCCGGGTATCCGTGGTTGTACTCCGGTGTGATGACGACGAACGCGTCGGCTCGGTCGATCCGTTCGATGTAGGCATCCACCGCCGCGCTGTGGACCGCGGGATAGACCGCGGGGAGATCGAGGTCGGCGAGGTCGATCACGTCGAGCGCCATGTCCGGGCGAATCTGAGCGGCGGTGTCGACAAACCAACGGGCAATCGTCGGCGCGAACCGTCCGTCGCGGGTGCTGCCGATGAGCAGAGCGATCGAAAGGTCTTCGTTGCCGCGCGTTCGCTGATTGGGAGACATGAGGAGCACCGTAACTGTTCAAGTTTCCTTTAAGTCAAGAGGTTGCGGTGTACCCTCGGTCACATGGAATCCGAGCTGCTCACGATCGGCGCGATGAGCGAGCGCACCGGCGTGGCGACCTCGGCGCTGCGCTTCTACGAGAGCGAGGGTCTGATCTGCTCCACGAGATCCGACGCCGGGCAACGCCGGTACTCGCGGGCGGAGGTGCGGCGGGTGTCGTTCATCCGAGTGGCACAGCAGGTCGGCCTGAGCCTCGAGGAGATCCGCGCCGCGCTGGCGTCGCTGCCCGACAACCGCACCCCGACCCAGAAAGACTGGGAGCGGCTGTCGAGATCGTGGCGACCGCGGCTCGACGAGCAAATCGCGATGCTCGAACGCCTCCGCCAGAGGCTCGCCGGCTGCATCGGCTGCGGCTGCCTCTCCCTCAAGGCGTGCGCGTTGCTGAACCCCGGCGACGAGGTCGCCGAACGCGGCCCCGGACCGCGCTACGTGCTCGACCCGAACTGAACCGTTCCGGCTGGTGGAGTGCCTGAGAGGACCTCAGGTTGAGTGATTCGCCGCCTGCAGTGTCGGCGGCACCATGGGTGGGACACGATGTGCGCGGTGGAGGCACTGAGTGGCGCGGGGCTTGGGCTCGACTACGGCATGCTGCGCCTGGACCGGACGACCGAAGGCTGGGTCGTTGCGGGCTCCACGCTGCGGGACCAGGTTGCGGCAATCCTCGAAGGCGACGCTGCGTGTGTTGAGCCGATCGGCTCGTCATCGGTCGTCGGACTGCGCGCCAAGCCGATCATCGATCTTGCCGTCGCGCTGTCCGAGCATCAGAACCTCGCTCGCGTCCGCAGCAAGCTCGAAACCGCAGGATGGATTTACCGCGGCGACGCAGGCAACCACGGTGGCCACGTGTTCGTCCTCGAAGCTCGACCGTGGCACCGCATCGCTCACCTCCACGTCGTCGACCACGGTGGAGCGCAATGGCGCGACTACCTGCGCCTTCGAGATCTCCTGCGCCGGAGCTCGGACGCCCGCAGACAGTACGAGGTCGTCAAGCTCAGGCTGATCGAGGAGTTCGGCGATGACCGGAACGCGTACACCGATGGAAAGTCCGGCGTCGTGCGTTCGCTCCTCAGCGAGCTCGAGTAGGGACAGATCGAACGTCCCACAGCGCCGGGAGTGCGACAGACTCCGGCTGTGAAAACGCCGCCACCACCTGCTGATGTCTGGCTCGACGAACGGCTCATCGTTGGGGACTCGGTCATCGAGGGGCGCGGGCTGTTCTTCTCGACGGACACCGCCGCAGACACGATCGTCATCGAACTGGGCGGCCGGCCGGTTTCGACGGCTGAACTCGAGATCTTGATCGCGCAGGCGGATGCAGATCCGCAGGCGCCTTTCGTCGACACGATCACCATCTGCCCGGGCCAGCACCTGGTGCTCCCGCCGGGGACACCGGTGCACTTCGGGAACCACAGCTGCGACCCGACTCTCTGGCATATCGGCTCGTACTCGTTGGGGACGAGGCGAGATGCCGCTGCAGGTGCTGAGGCAACGATCGACTACGGGACCCAGTCCGGGGCGCCCGGCTTCCGGATGATCTGCACGTGCGGCACACCCACCTGTCGTGGCGTCGTGACGAGCGACGACTGGCAAGACGGCCAACTTCAGAGGCGCTACGAGGGCCACTGGGTGCCGGCTCTACAGGCGCGCATCCACAGCCGATAGGCCGCCCCCCGATCGCCGGCTTGAGGTGAACGTGCCGGCTATCGGGGACGAGAGCCGGGCAGTGACTGAGGTGCACGATCTCGGGCTTGAGCGACTTTCAGGCGGCGGATCGACTCGATGGCGGCTGACTGCAGCTCGGGGATCGGATCGACGTTCGCACGGCTGGCGACTTCGGACTCGAACTCATCGCTGTGCCAAACAACCTGTGCCCCGATGACCACCCGTCGGTCGGCGGCTTCGATGAGGACCGACTGATGGCCGGCGGTGTGACCGGGGGTTGCGAGGATCGTGACGCCATCTGCGATCTGCTCGTCACCCCGGATTGTGTGACGCTGATCGCGTGGAGCAAGCGCCCATGCGGCATCGGTGTAGAAGCGATCTGCTTCAACGGTGTCGATCTCGGCTGCCTGCGCCTAAGGTCGTTGCTCCGCCGAAAAGGGTCGGGTTCTGCCCGCAGTGGTCGAAGTGCAGGTGGCTGTTGACAACGGCGACTACCTCATCCAAATCGATGTCCAGTTGGGCAAGCAGCCCTGCGACCTCGACGCGATTGGGTTGGTAGAGCTCATCGAAAAATGTGTTCCCGAATCCGACGCCGGTCTCGACCAGAATTGTGCCGTCCGGGTGCTCGATGAGGAATCCGTGCACGGGGACCGATCGACCGAGGTCGGCCGCCGGGTGGTCGGCGGGAAGCTCGACTCGGGCGAGGTCGAGCCGTTCGATCCGGGGCATAGCCGCGAGGGGCATCGGTCCCATCCTGCTGCGGGGTCGGGTGTTTGTGCATGCCACATGTCGCCCGCTGCTTGGCAGCGGTCGCTCGTAATGTGCGGCTCGATACTGCGAGACTTCCGGCCCGGCGATCAGGGGGAGCTCCGACTACTGATCCTCGCCGGCCTTCGGGAGCGGTGGGGCGAGTCGTTCGACGCAGACCGCAATCCCGATCTCAGCGACTTCGTGGCGAATTACCTCCGTCGGGGCTCCGAGGTCGTCGTCATCGAGCGCGATGGCGAGCTCATCGGCACCGGAACGCTCATTCCCGACAAGGGCGGCGCGGGGAGGATCGTCCGGATGTCGGTCGCACAAAGCCACCGTCGCCAAGGTCACGCTCGACGCATCATCGATGAACTCATCAAGCGCGCCCGGCGCCGTGAGATGTCAGAGGTGCGCGTCCTAACCGACACTCCATGGGACAGTGCCGTCGACCTGTACCGAGCTTGCGGCTTCATGGAGCTCGGGGATGATGGAATCGATACCCATTTCCGGATAGAGCTCTGATCCCGCCGAGTGCGACCCGTCCCCGATCGCGGCTCGAAGCGAGGCTGTCTTCAGGCAATCGACGGTTCCGGACGCGTGCTCTGGGATGCAGTGGACCTCCGCGGCTCTATCCGAGCCGCCCGAACGTCGCGCGCGCTCCTCGCTCAGTTGCACGCGGGCGCATGATCGCAGGCAATGCCCGCGAGGCTTCAACCGCCAAACGCCCACGCCACCATCAGTGGGAACTCTCCTTGCCAGAACGTGCCGCCGTGCGAGCCGACCCGCTCGCTCAGGACGACGTCTGCACCTGCATCGCCCAGCGCGTCCGCCCACCGGGTCGCGTTGTTCAGGAAGAACGGCTCCAGTGTGCCGGCGACGAGGTAGGCGCGCGGAAGCGGACTCGGCATCACGCCCGGCGGTCGGTAACCGGCGCCCGGCGATGCAGCGAAGACCGAGCCGAAGACGTCCGGATGCCGAAGACCGAGGGCGAGCGCGAGCTCCCCACCTGCCGAGACGCCGAAGACCGCAGTGCGCTCGGCGGGCAGCGCAACTCCGAAACGTGACCGCGCCCATCGGCGGACGTCCCCGGCGAAGAACTGCTCGTGTGCTGCGA
>JBBSGQ010000079.1:0-11016 GCA_038253965.1 Acidimicrobiales bacterium
CTCTCCATGCCGATGCGTGACAACTTCCTTGCGGCCAAGAAGGTGGCGATGGCCCTGCACTCGCTCATCTCCACGCAGTTCCCGCGTGACTACCTCGGCATCGTCGGCTTCAGCGAGGTGGCGAGGATCATCAAGCCCCACGACCTGCCCGAGGTCTCGTGGGACTTCGTGTACGGCACGAACATGCAGCACGGGTTCGTGCTGGCCCGCCAGATGCTGGCCAAGGAGAGCGGCACGAAGCAGATCATCATGATCACCGACGGCGAGCCGACGGCCCACATCACCGCATCGGGCGAGGTGGTGTTCCACTATCCGCCGATCGCCGAGACGATCGACGCCACGCTGGCCGAAGTGATGCGCTGCACCCGCGAGGGCATCCGCATCAACACGTTCATGCTCGATGCAACGGGCTACCTGCAGCAGTTCGTCGAGAAGCTGACGAAGCTCAACCGGGGGCGGGCGTTCTTCACCACGCCGGAGACGCTTGGTGATTACGTGCTCGTCGACTTCATCGAGCAACGTCGACAGATGAGCACCGGTCGGCGACGGGCGGGCTGAACGGTTCAGCCAGAGCGGGTCGGGCGGCGAAGCGCTGCGCGCTCGTAGTCGCATCGGGCACGCGCCCAGCAGTGGTCGACGTGATCGTTCACCATTCCCATGGCTTGCATGAACGCGTAGACGGTGGTGGGACCGACGAACGTCCACCCTCGACGCTTGAGGTCTCGACTCATGGCTGTCGATTGGGGAGTGATCGACGGGAGCTCGGTGGGACCGCCGGCATGCACCGGTGACCGGTCTGGTTCGAAGGACCACACGTATGCCGCGAGTGAGCCGAACTCGTCGCGGATGGCGAGGCAGCGCCGTGCATTGTTGACGGTCGAAGCGATCTTGCCTCGGTGGCGGACGATGCCGGAGTCCCCGAGGAGTCGGTGGATGTCGGCCTCGCCGAACGTCGCAACCTCCTCGGGATCGAAGGCTGCGAACGCGGTCCGGAACGCCTCGCGTTTGCGGAGGATGGTGATCCACGCCAGACCGGCCTGGAACCCTTCGAGGCAGAGCTTCTCGAACAATTGGGCATCGTCGACGACCGGCCGGCCCCACTCCTCGTCGTGATAGGTCGCGTACAGTTGGTCGCCGCCCGAAGCCCACGGACATCGAGGTTGGTCCGGCTCGGTCACGGTGGCGCTCAACCATCTGCCAAAAGGCGCTCATAGCGCTCGAGATCGTCGGCGCCGAACGCGACGAGCACTATGAGGTCGACCGAGGTCCGTGCCTCGCGGACGGTACGCACCGCGATCTCCGCAGCGGCTTCCTTCGGAAACCCGTACACACCAGTCGAGATCGCCGGAAACGCCACGGACGTTGCGCCAAGGTCATCGGCCACCTGCAGGGACCGTCGGTAGCACGATGCCAACAGCGCGGGCTCACCGCGCTCACCGCCGTGCCACACCGGACCGACGGTGTGGATGACCCACTTCGCTTCGAGGCGATGGCCATTCGTCGCCTTGGCCTCGCCGGTCGCGCAGCCGTCGAGCGCCCGGCACTCGCGTAGGAGCTCCGGTCCTGCCGCACTGTGGATCGCTCCGTCGACGCCACCGCCTCCGAGCAGCGACGCGTTAGCGGCGTTGACGATGGCGTCGACGTCGAGCGTCGTGATGTCGGCCCGCACCGCTTCGATGCGCATCCGGCCAGTGCAGCTCATGGGCTGCCGGGCGGTCCATTCGCGTTGCCCCTTGCGCAAACCCTTTTCAACAGCGAAGATGACACTGTTGTAATTTCACCTGTGGTATGCGATTCCCGGTTAGGGAAGGACATCTCACACAGCGCTTCGTCGTCCTTCCTCCGGCTGGTGGCACGGTCGAGCCGACAGGAACAACCGACGGGGGAGAGACCGGCATGCAGCACACATCTGAGGACACCGAAACCAAAGGGTGGCAGGAGAATGCCAACTGCCTCGGCGTCGATCCCGACCTGTTCTTCCCTGAGCGCGGCGCCTCGACCCGGGAGGCCAAGGAGGTCTGCCGGGGCTGTGTCGTGCGTGAGGACTGCCTCGAGTACGCACTGATCCACGGCGAGAAGTTCGGTATCTGGGGTGGGATGAGTGAGCGGGAACGGCGGCGTATCCGGCGCGCGCGGGCCACGGCCCGTCGCGCCGCGAGTGGCGTCACCGCCTGACAGGTCGCCAGCTCCTGCGGCTCACGGCACCCCGTCGTCCAAGCCGAGGCCGGCCGTCGCCATGCGTGACTCGATGGTGGAGTGCTCGTCAAGACCGAGCATCGACCAGCGTCGGCACGAGATCCGCTCCAGCACCGCACTCGGCAGCAGACCGACAAGCTCGCCCTTGGCGACGCGCGTCCGAGCAGCCACTGCGTCGAACAGGTCGGCAGGGCCGAACTCGAGCGGCGACAGGAGGTTCGCCGACAGCTGAACCCGATGTCCGACGACCAACGCCAACGTACGCACCGCGGGACCGCGCAGTTCGATGGCCAGCTGGCGCGCGACCTCCAGGTCCGGCTCGGTGAGCCAGACGTTGTAGGCGATCAGGACCGGTCGCGCGCCGACGGCGACTGCTCCGGCGCTCGGGTGCGGATGAGCCGGGCCGGCATCGGGAACGAAGTTGTCGCGTGCGAGCCGGCGGAGCTCGGGCAGCGAACGCTCGGGTCCGTAGAGGAAGCAGGGCAGGTCGAGTGTTTCGGACGCCCACGCTGCGAAACGGTCGCGAGCTCCGATCGCGTCCTCGATCGTGGCTGACCCGAGCGGCACGAACGGCACGACATCCACGGCACCGATGCGCGGGTGCGCTCCAAGATGGGTGCGAACGTCGATCAGCTCGATGGCAACACGGGCCACGGCGCGCGGGGCGTGTTCGCCGACAAGGGTGAGGACGCTGCGGTGATGGTCAGGGTCGGAGTGGACGTCGAGCAGGCCCCGACCTGCGGAGGACGCGAGTGCCGCAATGACGTCGGTCCTGCGTCCCTCGCTCACATTGACGACGCACTCGAGCACCATGCCAGCCTGTCACCAGTCAGTCGTTGCGTTGCGGTGCGAGCGTTTGTCGGCGCAGCCCGGGTAGGGTGATCGTGTGTTCGGACTCGGAGCCCCAGAGCTCATCGTCATCCTGGTCATCGTGCTCGTCCTATTCGGCGGTGCCAAACTGCCGAAGCTGGCTCGATCGCTCGGGCAGGCCAAGAAGGAGTTCGAGCACGGCATCGCCGAAGGCGAGCAGCAGTCGCAAGACTCTCCTCGAGCCGATGAGCCCCGTCCACCGCTGAACTGAGACCTCGCTCGATCGCCGACCGGCGACGAGCGAAGGTGAGGCGATCAGCGCCTCGACGAGACCGCTTGGCGGCGGCGCTTCAGGATGCGGCGACGCTCGCGTTCGGAGCACCCGCCCCAGACCCCGTGATCGACTCGTTCGGTCAGGGCATATTCGAGGCACGGCTGCTTGACCGGGCAGGACTCGCACAGCTTTCGGGCGATGTCCACTCCCACACCGTCGCTCGGAAAGAACGTGGCCGGTGGGTAGTTTCGGCAGTTGCCGTCCTGCATCCAGTCGTAGTCCATCAGACCTCCGGGTCACGTTCCTCGGGCGTGCAGACCATGCTTACCGGTTCCGTGTTGCGATTCGGTGCACGCGGCGTGGAGATTTACCGAATTGATGGTTGCATGGTGACGATGGCAGACGTCGGGTCAAGCGCACGTAAAGGCGCAAACGGAGCCCGATGACCTCCCCGCCCGAGGGTCCCAGGGGTTGGTCGCCGTGGGCTCCCCGCCCGGGGTCAGGTGATGCCACGCCGGGCAGACGGCTCCCGGACCCTGCCCCCATCGCAAAGGCTGCCGGCCTCCCAACCATCCCTCCGACGCCGCAGCCCTGGGTCGCCGCGGCGCCGAACATGTTGAACGAGCAGTCGGGTGGCGGCGTTTCGACCGCCCCGCTTCCTGCGCGTCCACCACTGCGGGAGCCCGCAGGCCTTCCAGCCGGCCTGGCGCCCCGACCTCCGACCACATGGACTCGGCCGCGGGCCACGGGAACGGCGGACGAATCGCCCCCCGAGGGCGGCGGCTCGGGCCATCGCAGGCGGCTGCTGGTCGCAGCCCTCGGTGCCCTCATCGGCGCGCTCGTGATCGGCCTGGTCTTCGCCGGTTATGCCATAGGGCATCGGTCGAGCGATTCGTCGGCGGGCACCGCTCGCATTCGCACCGGCGGCGCGTCGCTAGATGTCCAGCAGATCCTCAAGGCCGTCCAGCCCTCGGTGGTATCGATCCTGACCGGGCACACCACGACCTTCTATGACAGTGCCGGTTCAGGAGTCGTGATCTCCAAAGACGGTTTGATCCTCACCAACAACCACGTGATCGAGGGAGCCAAGCAGATCACTGTGAAGTTCAACGACGGAAGCCAGGCGACGGCCACCCTGGTCGGCGCGTCCGCTGACAATGACATCGCGCTCATCAATGCGGATCAGACCGGGACCGTGCCGGCCGAGCTCGGGTCCTCGCAATCTCTCGAGGTGGGGGAGGACGTCGTCGCCATCGGCAACGCGCTGAACCTCGGCGGCGCGCCCAGCGTCACCCGAGGGATCATCTCGGCCAAGGACCGATCGCTGAGCACCCCGAGCGAGAGTCTGGACCACCTGATCCAGACCGATGCCGCGATCAATCACGGCAACTCCGGGGGGCCGTTGGTCAATGCGAAGGGCGAGGTCGTCGGCATCAACACGGCGATCTTCGAGAACGCCCAGAGCATCGGCTTCTCCATCGCCATCGACTCGGTGAAGGCGCTCATCAAGGACCTCAAGAAGGGCAAGGGTGCTGTTGCGCCGGATGAGGCGTTCTTCGGGGTCCAGACCGTCGATGTCGACTCTCCGGACCTCGATCAGGCGGTGAAGGACCAGTTCGGGGTGACCTCGGCACACGGCGCGTTCATCACCCAGGTCACGAAGAGCTCTGCGGCTGAGGACGCAGGACTGCAGGAGGGTGACGTGATAGTCGAGGTCGACGCGAATAGCGTCTCGAGCTCCCAGGACGTCAGCGACATCATCGGAAACCACAAGCCCGGTGATCGCATCAACGTGACGGTCGAGCGCGACGGACGTCGCCGCAGCTTCGACGTCACGCTGCGCAAGCGCGGCGGTTAGCGCCGATAGAGTTCTCGGTCACCGTTCGCTGCGCAGGAGTGCTGATGTCCTACACCGATCCCGTGGTCAACCCCGGGCCGCCGCGTGGCCACGCCCGCGTGGTGTACCTCGGGCCGGTCGCGCCTCACTGGGACGTGCTCGGCGATTACGGCGACCGGGCGATGATCGACGCGTTTCGTGATCGCGTGATGGCCCGGCTTCAGCTCGTACCGCCTCATGACCCTCAATTCCGGCGCAACCGCGAGCGGGTCGCTCGCGACGCCGAGCGGGAGAACCTTCTCATCGACTGGGATCTCGGCATCCCGGAGGAAAGCAACTGACCGGCGCCAGGGCCTTGCGGCGGCGGAGATGTCTCGCATGACCACCATCGGAGTGGACCTCGGCGGCACCAAGTTGCTGGCCGCCGTGGTGACCGATGGTCAGGTCGGCCGACCGATCAAGCAGCCCACACCGACCACCGGGCCGTCAGCGGTCGTCGATGCGGTCGTGCACGCCGTGGAGGAGCTCGGTGGCGCCCAACGGGTGGGGCTCGGCACGCCTGGCGTCGTCGATCAGGCGACGGGAGCCGTCAGCCACGCTCCGAACCTCGTGGGATGGGACGCCGAGGTGGCGCTGCGCGACATGCTCGAACAAGCCATGCCGGGGACCGAGGTGCGCCTCGACAACGACGTCAACGTGGGCGTCCTCGGTGAGCAGTCCGCAGGTGCCGCCCGTGGTCAACGCGATGTGCTGGGCGTGTTCGCCGGCACCGGCGTCGGTGGGGGACTGGTTCTCGATGGACGGCTGCGCCGCGGACCGCGTGGGGTCACGGGGGAGATCGGGCACGTCATAGTCGTCCCCGACGGCCGGACCTGCGGATGCGGCGGGGCCGGTCACCTCGAGGCGTATGCCGGGCGGGCCGGGATCGAGGCCGAGGCGCGGCGTCGGCACGAGTCCGGCGTCCACACCGCGCTGGTCAAGCTGGCCGGTCACGGGAAGATGAAGTCGGGCGTGATCGCCAAGGCCCTGGCCGCCGAGGACCCTGTTGCGCTGGAGCTGATCGACGGAGCGATCGCGGCGCTCGGGACCGCCATCGCCTCAGCGGTCACTCTCGTCGACATCACCACAGTCGTGCTCGGTGGTGGGATCACCGAGAAGCTCGGGGCCGCGTTCGTGGCCAGAGTGGATGCAGCAGTTCAGGCTCGGGTCATCGCCGGCCTACCCGTGAAGGTGGTCGCCGCCGCGCTCGGCGACGACGCCGGCGTCGTCGGGGCGGCGTCGCTGTTCGACTGAGCCGACGATCGAGGCGACAGCCGTCGCGCTCTCCGTGGGCATCGGCTACGCGATGGTGCGCCATCGTCGTACTCTGCCCGTCATGGAGTCGCCGTCCCTCGTGGTCGTACCAGCCGAGGGCTTGGGGCCGGAGAAGCCGTTGAGCTCGGAGCGGTTCATCAACCGGGAGCTCTCCTGGCTGGACTTCGACGAGCGGGTGCTTGCACTGGCGGCCGATCCGAATGTCCCGCTCCTGGAGCGAGCGAAGTTCTGTGCGATCTTCAGCCAGAACCTCGACGAGTTCTTCCAGGTCCGGGTGGCCGGGTTGCAGGATCAGGTGGCCGCGGGGATCAGCCGTCTGAGCCCGGATGGCCTCACTCCCTCCGAGCAGCTGGCGGCAGTCGCCGAGCGGGTCGCCGAGATCACCGATCGGCTGGAACACATGTTCCTCGACGACCTCGCGCCTGCGTTGGCTGACGTCGGCATCCGGTTCTCGGGCTGGCATGAGCTCGATGAGGACGACAGGGCCTACATGGTCGAGGAGTTCGAGCGTCGCATCTTCCCGGTGCTGACGCCGCTCGCGGTCGATCCTGGGCACCCCTTTCCCTACATCTCGACGCTGTCGCTGAACCTGGCGGTGGTGCTTCGGGACCCGGTGACGACGGAGCGCAGGTTCGCCCGGGTGAAGGTCCCTTCGTTGCTGCCCCGCTTCGTGGTCATGCCGGACGGTGAACGATTCGTACCGCTCGAGCAGGTGATCGCGGCTCACCTCGATCAGCTCTTCCCGGGCATGGTCATCGAGGATCAGTTCGCGTTCCGCGTGACCCGCAACGCCGACCTCACCCTCGAGGAGGAAGAAGCCGACGACCTGCTCGCTGCGGTCGAGCTCGAGTTGCGCCGACGGCGTTTTGGTGCCGCCGTCCGCCTGGAGGTCGATGCACGAGTGACGCCGGAGGTACGCGAGCTGCTCGTGCGCGAACTGAACATCGACGAGGACGCGGTGTCGGGATGCGTCGGCCCGCTCGACCTCGGAGGGCTGTGGGCGCTCCATGAGCTCGACCGGCCCGACCTCAAGGACGAGCCTTGGACGCCTGTCACCCAGGCCCGTCTCGTCGGTCCCGACGACGAGCCGGCGGACTTCTTCGCCGCGATATCGGACAGCGATGTGCTCGTCCATCACCCATATGACTCGTTCACCACCTCTGTCGAGGAGTTCGTGCGGCAGGCGGCGAGAGATCCGAAGGTGCAGGCCATCAAGCTGACGCTGTACCGCACGTCCGGCGACAGCCCGATCATCAAGTCCCTGATCCGGGCGGCCGAGCGCGGCAAGCAGGTGGCGGCGCTCGTGGAGCTGAAGGCGCGGTTCGACGAGGCCGCGAACATCGTGTGGGCGAGAGCGCTCGAGGAAGCCGGCGTACACGTCACGTACGGCCTGGTCGGTCTGAAGACCCACACCAAGATCGCACTGGTCGTGCGCGACGAGGCCGATGGGATCCATCGGTACTGTCACATCGGCACTGGCAACTACAACCCGAAGACCGCCAAGCTCTATGAGGACGTCGGGTTGCTCACCTCCGATGAGCAGATCGGGGCCGACCTCACCCATCTGTTCAACTTCCTCACCGGTTACGGCCGCAACGTCCGGTACCGCAGGCTCCTCGTCGCTCCTGGGTCGCTGCGTCAACGGCTGGAGCAGCTGATCCGGGGTGAGATCGCGGCGCCGCCGGGGACCGGACGGATCGAGATGAAGATGAACAGCCTCGTCGATCCGACGCTCATCGACGTCTTGTACGAGGCGTCAGGGGCGGGAGTCGAGATCGATCTCGTGATCCGGGGCATCTGCTGTCTGCGCCCCGGCGTGCCCGGCCTATCCGAGCGGATCCGGGTGCGTTCGATCGTCGGACGGTACCTCGAGCATTCGCGGATCTTCTCGTTCGCCAACGGTGATGGTCCCGGCGCCCCTGCGTTGTACATCGGCTCGGCCGATCTCATGCCGCGCAATCTCGACGGGAGGATCGAAGCTCTGGCCCCGGTGTCTCCCCAGGACCTGCAGCAGCGGCTGCAGGAGATCTTGAGCGTCAACTTCGCTGATGACACGCTCGCCTGGTGCCTCGGTCCTGAGGGCCTGTGGGATCACGTCGAGCGCGGCGCGACGGTAGACACCCAAGCGCGCCTTCAGGAGCTGGCGTTGGCCCGAGCTACCCGTCGACCGGTCGTCGCAGCGTTGGACTCGTGGGCGTTCGGATCGGGCGGAGGCTGATGGCCCGAGACACCACAGCCGAACCGATCGTCGAGGCTGCGGGTGGGGTCGTCGAGCGCCGACGAAGGGGCGCAGTCGAGGTGCTCATCGTGCACCGGCCGAAGTATGACGATTGGAGCTTCCCGAAGGGTAAGCGTGAGCCCGGTGAGGCGATGCGGGAGTGCGCCCTGCGCGAGGTGGAGGAGGAGACCGGCCTGCGCTGCGCACTCGGCCGCGAGCTCCTGGGCACCGAATATGTCGACCGCCATGGCCGTGCCAAGTGTGTCCGGTACTGGGTCATGTGGGCCGATGCCGGCGGGTTCAGCCCGAACGACGAGGTCGACGAGATCCGATGGCTCCCGCCGGAGCAGGCTGCACGACTCTTGTCCTATCCGCGCGATGTCGACCTGCTCGAGTCGTTCACCCATCACGAAGATGGGGATGTCTGACCCCTTGGGACTCAGCGGATAGGTCGCCACCGTTGTCGTCGCCGGGCTGCGCCTGGCGCAATTGGCAGCTCATCGGACCTGCGACCCGCAACCTTCCTCTGCCGTTCATACCTCGTTCACCTGGCTCTTCCCGACCGGCCATTGGGCTCCCTTACCGTCGCGACCATGTACCGGATCCACGGGGACCGCCCAAGGAGGGCTTCGTTGAAGAACCGCCAGAGCCGACTCACCTGGCTCGTCGCCATCGTGTCCGTGCTGTCGCTGTTCATCGCGGCGTGCGGTGATTCCAACGACGACTCGAAGAAGAAGACGACCACCACCGCGGGCGCCACGACACCGAGCTCGGCCGCTGACAAGGGCTCGCTCGCCAAGCTGAGCGGCAAGCTCGACGGAGGCGGTTCCAGCTTCCAGGACACCTTCGAGCAGAAGGCCTCGGCTGACTTCGACGCCGCAGTGAAGGACGCCGGCGGCGACACGACCATCAAGTACACAAATTCGGGTTCATCGGATGGGAAGAAGGGCCTCGCCGACAAGTCGCTCGACTTCGCCGGTTCGGACTCGGCGATCAAACCCGAGGAGGAAAGCCTCTTCGGGAGCCGCAAGATCCTGTACTTTCCGATCGTGGGCGGTCCGATCTCGGTCGCATACAACTTGAAGGGCGTCGACAACCTCAAGTTGAGCGCCGACACGCTGGCCAAGATCTTCCAGGCTCAGGTCACGACCTGGGATGACGGCGCCATCAAGGCCGACAACCCCGGTGCCGATCTGCCGTCTACCAAGATCGCTGTGGTCCATCGCTCGGACGGCTCCGGTACGACGAGCAACTTCACCAAGTTCCTCGTCGCCGCTTCGCCGTCCGTGTGGAAGCTCGACGCCGGCGAGACCGTCAAATGGCCGAACTCGACGCAGGGCGGGGAGAAGAGCACAGGGGTCACGGCGATCATCAAAGGGACGAACGGCGCCGTCGGGTACGTCGATCTGGCTGATGCAGCCAAAGAGGACCTGAACGTCGCCGCGGTCAAGGGCTCAGGCTCGGATTTCGTGAAGCCCACATCCGACACCGCGTCAAAGGCGCTGGCGGCAGCCGAGGTCAAGCCCGATCTCACCTACAACCCGATCGACAGCAAAGGGGCCGGTGCGTACCCGATCACGTCCCCGACCTGGATCCTGGTCGACGCCAAGCAGAGTGAGGCGGGCAAGGTCGAGGTGCTCAAGGGATACCTGAAGTACATCCTCGACCAAGAGCAGGCCCGGGCGTCGTCGCTGCTCTACGCGCCGCTTCCCGACTCGCTGAAGCAGAAGGCGGTCGCGCAGATCGACCAGATCACGGCCGGCTGAGGACGATGCGCAAGGCGACGAAGGCTCGGGCCCGATCGGGTCCCGGTCATCGCCGTTCGCGGAGACACCGTGCCCACGGTCGCTGATCCCCCCGACACCACGCCGGAGCCGCGGGCCACCTCGACCCTGTCGACCAGCTCCGGTGCCACCGCGGACAGCGCTTTCCGCTACCTCGCACTGGCGGCCGGCGTCTCGGTGCTGGTCATCCTCGCCCTGATCACCATCAGCACCACCCAGAAGGCGTGGCCGGCGTTCTCCAAGTACGGCTTCGGCTACTTCTTCTCGACCGATTGGAACCCGAGCGCTCAGAAGTTCGGCATCCTCGGGTTCGTATGGGGAACGCTGGTCATCTCGTTCATCGGCGTGCTGTTGGCCGTCCCGACCAGCATCGGCATCGCCCTGTTCGCCACCGAGGTCGCCCCCCGGCGAATGCGGGGGGCGATCACCACGGTGATGGATCTCCTGGCATCCGTCCCGTCGGTCGTGTTCGGCCTCGTCGGCTTCCTGGCGCTCAAACCGACGCTGCAGAGCTGGTTCGAGACGCTCGGCCGGTGGTGCGACGGCATCCCGATCCTGCAGAGCGTGTTCGGGAAGGGATCGA
>JBBSGQ010000080.1:0-10953 GCA_038253965.1 Acidimicrobiales bacterium
CTCGGCGTGGACACGATCGTGCCATACGTCGCCGAGCGCTCAGTCGTGCGCTGGGATCCCGATCGAGCCCTCACGAACCGACGCCGCCTCAGCCGAGTGGCCCGCGAAGCCGCTATGCAGAGTCGGCGGAGCTGGCTGCCCGAGATCGCTGCGCTGGCGACATTTACCGCTGTCGCAACGCTCCCCGGCGCAGCCCGAGCCGATCGCGGAGGTGCGCCCGTCACACTGGCCACCCCAACTGTGCTGGTCGGCCCGGAGGGCGGATGGTCTTGCGCTGAGCGACAGGCTGAGCTCCCCGTGGTTGGGCTGGGCGTCCATGTGCTCCGAGCGGAGACGGCAGCCATCGCAGCAGGGGTCGTCCTGGCCGGGCTGCGGGCCGGATTGTGGGCGGCTTCGACTTGAACGCGGAGGGCGGTACAAACCGTTTCAAGTTACGCATCGTGGCCGTCAACGCGCACCGTGGTTGATCGCGGCGGCTCCAACGCGTATCGTGGCCGAGTGACAACACCGCGGGAGAGCCCAGATGAGCGTTGAAGTGCGTGAGGATACGGACCTCGATGCCAGAGATTCGACCTACGGCCGCAAGGTGGGGGAGCGCCTGCGAGCCATACGTCGCCAGAAGGGGCTGTCCCTCCAAGAGGCCGAGGAAGCGTCAGAGCAAGAGTTCAAAGCCTCCGTCCTGGGCGCTTACGAACGTGGCGAACGGGCTATCTCCGTGCCGCGGCTGCAGCGTCTGGCCCGCTTCTACAACGTGCCGGTGGATCAACTCCTCCCACGCGACGAGAGCCCCAGCTTCCGAACGACCGGCGAGCCTGATGCGCTCGTGGATCTCACCCGCCCGCTCCCTGCTCCGCCTCGCAAGGTGGTGCTCGATCTCACCCGGCTTGACGCGCTCGCGGGTCCGTCGGGGGAGATGCTGACCCGCTACCTCGCCATGATCCAGGTGCAGCGCCAGGACTTCAACGGGCGGGTCCTCACCATCCGTAGCGACGACCTGCGCGCCATCGCCTGCATCCTCGACACCTCGGTCGACGGTGCCAGCCAGCGACTCGACGAGCTCGGCCTCTGCTTCAGCCGCACCTGAGCCGGGCCGAATCGAGCGACGATCCGGGCTTCATGCCTCGCGTATCGTCGGTAAGAGACAATGATGTGGTGGGCTTCGGGGTGTACGTGCACGTGCCGTTCTGCCGGCAGCGGTGCGACTACTGCGCTTTCGCCACGTGGACCGACCGTGATCATCTGGTCGAGCGCTATCTCGACGCCTGTCGACGTCAGATCCGTTCCGAGGTGCCCGGCCTCCCCGCGGTGACCTCCGGCTTCGTCGGTGGGGGGACGCCCTCACGGGTGCCGGCACACCGCCTGGTCGAGGTTCTTGCCGCAGTGCCATTCGTATCTGGCGCCGAGGTGACAGTCGAGTGCAACCCGGACGACGTGACGACCGAGCTGCTCGAGATCTACCGCGACGGCGGCATCAACCGGCTCTCGTTCGGCGTCCAGTCGATGGTCCCGTCAGTGCTGAGGGCGCTCGGTCGCAGCCACCAACCGGAGAACGTCCGGCGGGCGGCCCGAGCGGCTCACGCGGTCGGCCTGCCGTTCAACGTCGATCTCATGTACGGCGCCGCCGGCGAGTCGACCTCCGATTGGGAGCGGACCCTCGACGAGGCGATCGCCCTCGGACCGGCGCATGTGAGCGCATATGCGCTGACCGTTGAGCCCGGGACGCCACTGGCGTCCGATCCTGCGCGTCACCCCGACGACGATGACCAGGCCGACAAGTACGAGTTGGCCACCGACCGGCTCGCAGCAGCCGGCTACGAGTGGTACGAGATCTCCAATTGGGCGCAGCCCGGTCAACGGTGTCGACACAACCTGTTGTACTGGTCCGAGGGCGACTACCTCGGCGTGGGATGCGCGGCCCACGGGCACCACAGCGGTCGCCGAGCGTGGAACGTGCACACACCGGAGCGCTATGTGGCTGCCATCGAGACCGGCCGTTCGCCCGAAGCCGGCCACGAGGAGCTGGGCATGGGCGAGCGGCGACGAGAGGGCCTCCAGCTGGCGATTCGCACCGCTGCGGGTGTCCCGGCCGGCGAGGTCCCTGACGTCCTGCTCGACGATCTGGCCGGACTGATCGAACCGCAGGAGGATCGGGTCGTGCTGACCCGGCGCGGGCGCCTGATGGCCAACGAGGTCGCCATCAGGCTCGGTTGACATGTCTGACAGGGCTCTGCTGATTCTCGGTCCGCTGATCGAAGAGTGGGACGGAGGACTCCGTTCAGGCGATCCGCTCGACTTTCCCGGCTACGCCGCGCAGATCGCAGACCTCCCGAACGAGTCGGTTCGTACCGGTCGAACCGCCTCGGCGGTGGTCATCGAGGGCGACTTCTCAGTGCTCGGCGGGTCCATGGGCGTCGTGCACGGCGAGCAGGTGGTGCGCGCCTATGACCGGGCGATCGACGCGCGCCTGCCAGTGGTCGCCCTGACGCGATCGGGAGGGGCGAGGATGCAGGAAGGGATGGTCTCGCTCATCCAGATGCAGCGCACGGCTGCGGCAGCGACCCGTCATCGAGACGCCGGCTTGCTGTCGATCGCAGTCCATCTCTCACCGACGACGGGGGGTGTGTTCGCCTCCTACGGCTCCCTGTGCGATCTCCAGGTCGCCGAGGCCGGTGCGACCATCGGCTTCGCTGGCCCCCGCGTGGTCAGCCAGACCGTGGGTGAGTCGGTCGAGGGCCGCAGCCACTCCGCCGAGACCGCGCTGGCCGCCCACCTGATCGATTCCGTGGTCGAGCCCGACAACGTGAGGCGATGGGTCGAGGGCGCCCTCGGGACCCGTCCGGCTCCGCTGGTCGTCCGGCCGCGTCCGAGCTCCGGTCCCGAGCCGACCGACACGGGTGCATGGGGCGAGGTGTTGCGGGCCCGCCACCGGGGCCGCCCGACCGGCATCGACCTGGCAGCTGTCCTCTGCTCGTCGTGGACCGAGTTGAGCGAGGGATCCGATCCCTCCTTGCGGGTCGGCCTGGCGACTGTGGACGGCAACCGCGCGGTTGTCGTGGCGTCGGATCGCTACGCAGGGGCAGGCCGGCCGACCCCTGCCGGGTTCGCGTTGGTGCAGCGCGGTGTGCAGCTGGCGGGACGGCTCGGCCTACCGGTGGTCACGTTGGTGGATCTGCCGGGCGCCGATCCGAGCTCAGCGGCCGAGAACGCAGGCATTGCTCGCGAGATCGCCCGCACGTTCGCTTCATTCGCTGCCCTGCCGACGGTCTGTGTCTGTGTCTGTGTCGGCGAAGGAGGAAGCGGGGGTGCGCTCGCCCTGGCCGCTGGCGACCGGCTCCTCGTCCAGCGCCACGCGATCTTCTCGGTGATCGGCCCTGAGGGTGCGGCGGCCATCCTCCATCGAGACGCCAACCTCGCGGCCGAGGTCGCCGGGCCGCTCCGGTTGACCAGCGTCGACCTGCTCGATCTGGGCATCGCCGACGAGGTCATCGGTGAGACGGCGTCTGACGTGCAAGCCGCGGTGCGTTCCGCCCTGGCTTCGGCGAAGCCGGGGGACCGCCTCCGCCGCGCCGACCGCGTGTCGGGGATGTGGCTTCGACGATGAGCTACGGCGTCGGTGGAGGCGGTGGCAGCTCGAAGACCTGGCCCGCGTAGACCAGATCTGCGTTGGCCGGATCGACGAGGCGACTGCGGTTGTGCTCGACCAAGAGGTGCCAATACGGCAGTACCTCGGCATCAGTGGGAGGCCGCCGCCATGCCTCGTTGAGCACTCTCGTCGCAACAGACCAGAAGTGATCGCCAGGGTGGACCGTCCAGGTGTTCACCGGCGCGACAACCGGTTGAGGCGGAGAGCTCGGCCGGTCCTCGATGACTCGCATCGTGGCAGTGCCATGACCGTCGTCGTGCGGAGGCGGGATGCGTTGCATGACAGCTGTGCTGCCGTCGGAGAGGCGCCGGACCACAACTTCGTGCTTGGCCGGCCCAGCGCCGGTCGCCGTGCTCGGGTCAGTCGCGGCGGATGGGGCAGTTGCTGCCGGCCGGCCGTCGTGGGACCCAACGGGTACCGCAACAAGGGCTGCCGTCGAGGCGGAGAGGCTGAACCCCGCCACCGTCGCGAGGAGTCGGCGCACGATCGGGAGGATTGCGAGGTCGGCGAGACGCATGAGTCTCGGGTTGCGGAGGCGCCGAACAGTGAGCCCGAGCAGCGTGGCGACCAGCAGGTAGGAGGCGACGAGCAGCGTGCCCAGCCGCACGAGGGCGAACGCCGCAGTAGGAGTGTCCCGGCCGTCGAGCCAGCTTCGGAGGCGCTCGAACGACCCGCTCGGGGGCGCCGAGAGCCGGCCGTGCCCGAGGGCGTGAAGAGCGAAGACTGTGGCGCCGAGAGCCAGGATCCAGACCGACCCGAGACCGGTCCGGACCCACCGGTCGCGCTGGCCCTGCTTCCTCACCGGCCCGGCCTGACCGGGACCACGATCGTTCGTCCGACATCGGTGCTGACCCTAAGTTCGCTGCAACCATCGCCATCGGAGTCCGTGGCCCGGATCGCTGACGCTCCTCGGACCCGAGTGGTGGGCGTCACAGTCACCTCTCGGCCGGGGCCAGCCCAACTGGAGAACAGGAACACCTCACCAGTCGCTGGTCGGAGCACCGCTGGTGTGGCTCGGCCATCGCACTTCCAGTCGCCGACGACCACCCGGTCACCGGTTGCACCGACGCGGTATCGGATGCCTGCGGCTTCAACGCTGCTGTCGGTGACCCGAACCTGATCGAGGCAACCATCTGCGTCGAGGTCGGCGCCGTCGGGGCCGGCGCTCCGGCAGCGGCGGGCTGGACGACGTGTTGGCGCCCGCGGTCGGGATCGTTGACGGTGAGGAGAGTGTGAGGGTGGAACTGAGGACGGCGGCTCTCGAACAGTGGACGGCGGCGCCGTCAACCGGGGTGGGCTCGCTGCAGGAGTGGCACGGAACGTGCTCCACGGCGTTCGGAACTGGTTGAGCCCGTACAGCACCGCCAATCCGGCGAGTCCCGCGAAGGCGGCCGCACCGCGACGTCGACGGACCCACCGATCGGTTGGCCGACCGACACCGGGCGCGGGCAGTGGTCCTGCGCCGATGATGACACCGCCCTCCGGTGACTCCTGCCCGGGCTCTGCTCTCACCCGATCGGTTTCCGGTCGGACGGCGCTCGGGATCTCGGGGGGTGGCGCCACCGGACCCAACCTTGCGTCCGGGATCGAGTCGTGGATCGCTGCCGCGAACGCTCGCGCCGTCGGGCGAAGGCTGACTACTTCGAAGGTGGCCTGGTCAGCCAAGGTCAGCAGTGCCCGCCGCTGGTATCCCTGCCAACGCGGCCGACGCCGCCAGCCTCGTCGGTCCGGGATCGGTTCGAGCTCGACCTCGCCACCGGTCAGCGTGCGCAGGAGGCGGCCCAGCGCTGCGACATCGTCCCCGGCTGCGGACTGCGCCGGGTCTGCATCCGGCGACACCAGTTGCGACCGCCCGAAGCCGCAGAGCACCGGGCGACCGTCCGGGGAGAGGATGACGTGGTCAGCGGTGATCGCACCGTGGAGGACCCCCAACTCGTGCAGGTCCGAGACACAGTCGGCCAGCGCAGCCATGATGCCGGCCGCCTGACCGAGGGGCAGCGATTCGAGTGCGGCGAGGGTGTGAGGCCCGACCCACCGAGTCACCAGAGCAGGGTTTCCGTCTGGATCGACCGAGGCTGCAAGATCGACGACGCCCGGATGCCTGGCTGTCTCGACGATCTGAGCCTCGCGTTGCATGCGATCGAACCCGGAAGACGACGCCGGCCGCTTCACGACGACGACGGCGCCATCGTCAGTGAGCTCGAGCGTCGTGTTGGTCAGTGGGTGCATGAGCGTGGCGTGGTGTCCGAACGAGCCATGCGTGCCACGTTAGAAGACAACATGAAAAATGTCGAGATAATATGAAACTATCTGTCAAAGACCAAGAGGGCATACGCCCGAGCATGCACGCCCACTTGGCCGTGAGCACCCGGGACTGCCTTGGCGAACACCGTTGACACGTCCTCGTCCAGCTCCACCACGATTCGGTCACCCTGGCGATACCAGCGGTGGCGGGCGACGAGACCACGTGAATCGAGCGCGTGCGCCAGCGCGTCCTCGACCCGAGCGGCGCTGTAGACGTAAACCTGTCCTTCGCGGAACGCGCCCTCGTCGAGCCCGTAGGTGGCGGCGTCGTTGGCAGCTGCCTGTGCCGCGTTCACCAGCTCGCGCTGGGCGCTGAACACCACTGCGGTGTCGACGGCGATCCCCCCGAGGATCACCATGACCAGAACCGCAGCTGGCATCAGCATCAGGACGCTGCCGCGCTCGGGTCGTCGCGACCTCGTCTCAGAATCCACAACGACTCTCCGCCGCCAAGCCGTTGGCGAAGGGATCGATGATCTCGCTGTGACGGCCGGTGACGGTGAACCCGTGCCCGAAGCCACCGATGAACGGCAACGAGATGGCCGGGACCGTGTACCTCCCTAGGTAGATGACGCGCTCACATCGCACAAACTGTGGGTTGTTGTTCGACAGTCGGAGTCGGCTCGCGTCACGTCCGTGACCCCGCATGCTGTCCTCTGCAGCGCGACGTGCCGCAGCTTCCGCAGTCTGTTGATCGGGCGCCTCGACATAGGCCCTGGTGGCCTCACGGGCTGCACCAGTGACGGCCAGCTTGGCGTCGATCACCGACCAAGCGTTCGCGATGAGCAGGGCTCCGACCACGAAGATGAGTAGGCCGAAGGGCACCACCTCGATCCCGCCCACCTGGCCGGACTCGTCGTCGCGGATGCGGCGAGCGAGCGTCCGCTGCGCCACAGACACGCTCATCAGCGGCACTGTCGACAACTGTCGCTCACCGGTAGCTCTCCACTCGAACCTTGATCGTGCGGTCGACTGTGTCGAAGCCGATCGCCGAATCGAGCCTTCCGAAGAACACCCGTGGGTTCCTCACGCGGAGGTGCACCTGTACGAAGTCGTCGTCGACGTGCCATGCAAACGAGACGTTGTCGCCGTAGCGGCCGAGCACTGCACGGGCCTTGGCCTCAGCCTCCGCCTTTGCCGCTTCAACCGCCGTTGGATCGGAGTGGTCCACCCGCTCGGCCGCGACGACACGGGCGGCATCGAGACCCGCTGCGGTGACCGCAGACGTGGCGTACAGGTTGAAGAGCAGTTGCACAGCGAACAGCAGGAAGACGATGAACGCGAGGGCGCCAGCAAACGTGCCGACCAGTCCAGACCCGCGTGCCCCGGTCGCATCGCCACGGCGTGATGCCGGAGCGTTCACGAGCCGATCTGGTTCACCTGGTTCCCGGTCTTGTTCTGCGTGTTCTGGAACAGCGCCTTGAAGCCCACCCACATGAGTGCACCGAGAAAAGCCATGATCAGCACAGCTATGGCCGCCGAGATCACGCCCTCTCCGCGCTCCTCGCGGAGCCGGTGGGTTGTGGCGATCGCGAACGAGTGCAGCGCCACATAGGCCGACAGCAGTTGGTGGTTCATCATCGGTTCGACTCCATGGATGGATGGCTGGGGATCACGAGCCTGAGAACAGGCGCATTGCTTCGATGAAGGGCACAGCGAGGAAGAGGGTGCCGGGAACCAGCGTGGCCACGGTGACCGGTATCCAGACCTGCTGACTCCGGCGTTCGATCTGCTCGACCAGCTCGCGCTGCACGTCGCGACGGATCGCGCGGGCCTCTTCGGAGATCATCCGGCCGAGGTCGCCCGATTCGCGGTTCAGCGCCAGCACCTGCACGAGACGGGCGAGGGCATCGACATCGGCGAGCTCCGCCCACTCTCGCAGCGCGTCGATCTCGGTGAGACCCTGACGGATGCGGTTGCACACCCGCCCCAGGTCCTGGCCGCACACCCCTCTGCTGCGAACTGCAGTCCGGTTGAGCGCGGCACCGAGCGAGTAGCCGGCGGACAGCAACATGCCGATCTGCTCGCTCACGACCGGAAGCTCGAGGAATAGCCGTCGTTGCCACCGTGTCGAGCTGCTGGCCACTCGTTGTTCGAGAACCAGGAATGTCAGCAACGGTGCGCTCAGTGTCAACAACAGGGCGACTGCAGGCGGGAAGCCGAGAGCGACGGCGAACAGCGCGCCGGCTCCGAACGCTCCGAGGCTCCACCCGAGCTGACGGACCCGAAATGCGGTTGGATCGAGCTGGGACTGCACCCGCGACAGTCGCGTGTTGAGGTCCTCGTTCACGCCGAACAGCCGGGCCACGCGCTCGCCGATCTGGTTGGACAGTGGAGCGATGACCTCTCGAAATGACTCGACCGACAGCAGACCACCGCGACTCGCCGTACCCAGGCCGCCGGGTGTGTAGGGACGGAGCCGTTCGGTCAGGGGACGGCGCGCGAACCACCGCACCTCTGACAACACGAGAGCAGCACCGGTCCAGAACAGCAGGCCGCAGAGCACGAGGATGCGCATCATCCGTGGAAGACCCGCTCTTCCTCGGGCAGGCGCATGATGCGGCCGGCCCACAGCCAGCACAAGACCACCATCGCGATGCCGGCTGCGACCGCGAGTTGGCCGACTGCCGTCTGGTACGCAGCCCGGCCGTTGCCGACCGACATGCCGGCCAACGCCATGCCGATCGGCACGATGAGCACGAACCGACGGGCGAAGCGGACTCCGGCTTGCTTCGCACGCGCGTCCTTACGGCCCTGGGTGTCCTGGATCCGGTCCTCGATCAGAGCTTCGAGCCTTCGGTCGAGATCGCTTCCGCCGAGCTCGTGCGCCACGAGCAGCGTCTCGCAGGCCGCGTCGGCGGTGGGATCGGCCAGCCGCGTCTTCAGTACAGCGGTGGTGCGGCTGAAGTCGGTCGAGATGAGCCACTCGCGATGGGCCGCCTCAAACGCCGGGCGCAGCTCAACGGGCGCCCGCCGTCCGACCTCGAACAGCGCCTGCGGTATGGAACGGCCCAGGGAACTGGTGAGGAGGCGCACCTCCTCGATCATCCTCGGCCACGCTTCCTGTGCCCCCGCTCGGTGGGCGTGCCGTCGGGCCCGGTACGACGCGACCGGGAACGTCGCAGCAAATGCGCCGACCGCTAGCGCAGGAAGGACACCGCCGAACAGGGCATAAGCCAGCGCTGCGCTGATCAGGAACAGGGTCCCCATCACCGCCAGGAACTCCGACGGACGAACCTCGCCGAGTCCCGCCTGGGCCAACCATTGCCGAGTGCGATGCCGAGGGAGTCCTGCGGCGGTGACCTTCGGACCCGGACCGACGCCCCGCCAACCACGGGTCAGTGCAGTGAAGAGAAGGTGAACCCCGTACGCGCCGGCCACCGCGAGAACGAGCCCGGTCATGGAGACGCAAGCGAGGGCTGGAGACGGGGAGCCGCGGCTTCTTCGAGGAGAGCTCGTAGGTCGAAGCCCGCCTCGCGCAGCGGGCGCTCGATCCGGACCGGGACATGTCCGGCCCAGCTGAGCGGTTCATCGGGTGCCGCGCGGTGGAAAAGTTGGGTGATCGTGAACTGGGTGGCGTCTGGACCGGCCGCCAGCTCTTCGACCGCGATCACCTCGGTGACGCGAGGACCAGCCGGAGTGCGGGCGCAGTGCACGACGATGTCGATCGCCTCGCTTACAAGGCTGTTCAGGGCCGAAAGCGGCAGGTCGTTGTCAGAGACCTGACAGATGAAGCGCAGCCGGGTGAGGGCTTGACGGGCCGAACCCGCATGGATCGTCGTGAAGCCCTTCACTCCTGAGGACAACGTGAGAAGGAGGGGAAGAGCCTCGTCGTTGGGCACTGCCGCTCACGCTGACGGTGTCAGAGGACCGTGGCCGGCAAGGTGAGCATCTGGCGGCGGTAGCCCTACGCCCACAAGCAGGCACTTTGAGGGCAGGCAGCGCCAGACTGGCCGAGCTCCTGTACGGCGCGCTCGTACAGTTGCGACATGGGTGTCATGGTCGTCGACCCAGGTTCGCGTGAAGCAGCACGGGTCGACGCCGCGATGGCTGTGTTCGAGTACGACGACGCCCGCTCCTGGTTCGCCGACAACAGTCCCATGCTCGCTTCGCCCTTGGCGGTGGAGGTCTGGCTCTTCGATGAGGCTCTCGAGCGAGTTCTCTTGGTGCGCCACCGGTGGCGGCTCTGGGTCCCTCCTGGGGGGAAGGTCGAGCGCGGCGAGACCCCGCGAACCGCCGCTCAGCGCGAGGTCTTCGAGGAAACGGGCCTCCGCGCCGCACTTCGAGCTGAGCCCGCCGCCGTCGCAGTGCGTTCGTACTATCCTGATTGGCCGACGACACTCGGACTTTCGTACGCCGCGATCGGAGAGCCGGCGTCGGCGTTGAGGGCCGAGGCCGGGCAAGAGGTCGCCTGGACCTCACTGGCCCGTCCCTGGGAGAGCGCCTTTCCCGATGACATCGACAGGATGCGGAGCTACGTGAACTGGCTCCGCGGTCGCAGCTGAGCCCCGACCGGTGGCGGCTGGTGCCCTCATCGCCGAGAGCCTGAAGCTCAACGCCCCACTGGAACTCTTGCCGCTCGCCGTGCGAAAGGTCACGCGCCTCGGACCGCTCGACAGTGACAGCTGCGCAGCCCAAGGTGTGGACATCATCGAGTTCAGCGTCCCAGACGAGCATGCGCCCGATCTCGCTGAGGCGCTCGAAGGGGTGCTCGATGAGGAACTCGGCTGGTACTGCGACTTCCGGACCGAACACGAGACCTTCGTCGTCCTTCCGATACTCGAGGGGCGATCAAGTGGGCCCCGAGTCGGCTTCCGCGCACGCCTGGGCAGTCGGCGTACCCGAATCACAGATCGGTTGGCCCGAGTAGCCCCGAACGATGCTCCTAGGGGCTGTCAAGGGTGAGTTGTTGGTGGGGTAGGCATTGGTAGACCTCGCGGGCGATGTAGCGCTTGAGTTCTCTTGGTCAAGTCGGGTGGGCGGCGAGCTGTTCGGCGCGGTGTCGC
>JBBSGQ010000081.1:0-10840 GCA_038253965.1 Acidimicrobiales bacterium
AGCAGCAGGGCGTCGAGCAGGTCACCACGACCGAGCAGGATCCTCGGCAGTGGTGCGGCCACGACAGCCCACAAGAGGGCGAGGTCGGCGACCTGTGACAGAACGGGGGTGGTGTCGGCGAGGGCCAGTGATCTACCCCATCCGGTCCAGGCGCCCGAGGCGGAGCCGTAGCCGATGACATCGAGCAGGTTTGCCCCGTCGACGAAGCGCACCGATCCGCCCCCTCGGGCGATGTGCCGGGCGAGGGCCACGTCCTCGGTCAAGCTATGTGATACCGGCTCGAAGCCGCCGGTGGCCAGGAACGCGCGGCGAGGCACCACCATGCACTGACCGTTCGCCAGCGTGCGACTGGCTCGGGGCGGACGCCGAGTGCCCGGTGGTCCGAACCGGTAGACGAGCGTGCTCAGCATCGCGGGATGCAGGAAGCGTTCAGCGGTATTCGAGCAGTCGAAGCGCCCACCGACCGTCAAGAGGTCGGCCCGTGAGCTCTGGGCCGATGACACGGCCGCGTCGATGAAGCCGCTCTTGATCCGGGTGTCGGCGTCGAGCGTCACCACCCAGTCTCCGGCCGCCGCAGCGACCCCACGTTGCAGCGCCCAGGTCTTACCGGCCCAACCCTGGGGCCGTGGCCCGGCGGCGAGGACCGTGACACCGTGCGCCGCTGCCACTGCAACCGTGCCATCGGTCGATTCGTCGTCGACGACCATGACTTCCACAACGCCTGGTTCGGCGGTCAGCGCGGCGAGGCACGGACCGAGTCGATCCTGCTCATCGCGCGCAGGGACGACCACCGAGACCGAGGCCGTCGATGCCCTGGCTGCGCGATGGGCGGCCGTCGCGAGAGGCGGTTCCCGGCGTGCCCCTCGAGCGATGCGGGCGAGCGCGACGGTTGTGGACGCCAACCGCACGACGGTGGTCGGGGTGAGGCGCGGCAAGGTCCACGGGGCTGCTCGTCGCGCACGAACCGGACTCAGAGCTGGGATCCGTCGTTGTCGAGATCGGCCACGACATGTTCGACCTGCATCTTCGTTTCGGCGATGCGGCTGCGGCACCAGCGCAGCAGTTCCGCAGCGCGTGCAACACGCGATGCCAAGGCGTCGACGTCGAGCTCGTCGTCCTCCAGCGTTCGAAGGATCGTGTCCAGCTCTGCCATGGCGGAGGCGTAGGTGGCAGCAGGCGCATCGTCGCCCGGGCTGTCGTGTTCAGCGGTCACTCGATGTCACCTCCGTGACCTCGCTCATGACGTCGCCGTCGGCCAACGTCGTGGTCAGCCTCTCACCAGGAACGACCGCCGAGGCGCGTCGCACCACGTTGCCGTCGCCGTCGCGGGTGATCGACCAACCACGGGCCAACACGCGAAACGGATCGTGTGCTCGGACTCGCGCCTCGACGCCGGTCAGCCTCTGCGTTGCGTGATCCAACGCCCGCTTCGGGTCTCGGCGGATTCGTTGATCGGCGTTGCTGCAGACCCGTTCCTGGTCCGCCAACGCCGATCGAGTGGCGCGAGCGATGCTCCGGCCCTGTCGATGTAGGCGATCCTCGGCGCGTGCCAAGGCGCGATCGGCGTGAGCGGCAGCGGCTGAGCAGAGCTCGTCGGCCTGGAGGAGGAAGCGCCCGACGCGATCGACGAGCTCGGCGGCAACCGCGGTGGGGGTCTTGAACGACCGATGGGCCACGAGATCGGCGATGCTCGAATCGGTCTCGTGTCCGATGCCGGTGAGGACCGGTACTGGCATTGCCGCGATGGCCCGGGCGATGCCTGGTCGGTCGAAGGCCGCCAGATCGGTGCGGGCCCCGCCTCCGCGGACCACGGCGATCACGTCGACCTCCCCGGGACCCGTCGCCAAGGCGCGAAGGGCCGATACGACCGACCGTTCGCAGTCCAGTCCCTGGGTGCGCGCGTCAGCCACGATCACCTCGAATCCGTACGAACTCGTCTGGAGCTCGGCGAGGAAGTCAGCGTGCGCAGCGCTCCCCTCGCTCGTCACCAGACCCACTCGGAGGGGTACGAGTGCCATCGCCCGGCTGCGGTTCCGGTCGACCAGGCCCTCGGCTGCAAGCTCGGTCAGCACCTGTTCCCGATCCGCAGCCAGGCGGCCGAGAGTCCAGGCGGGGTCGATGAAGGTCATCCGCAACTGCAGTTGACCTCGCGGGGCCCACCACCGAACCCGGCCCTGGATGCGTATCTCGATGCCGTCGACCATGCGGACCGCCCCCCCGGCACGGCGCAGCGCGTCGTTGACCATGCGCTTCTCCGGCGCCAACAGGACGACTGACAGTGCCGCTCCCAACGCCTCACCGGCCGCCGCCGGTTCGACCAGGTCGAAGTACACGTGACCGGACTCTGGTCGGGAGAGGTTCCTCATCTGGCCTTGCACCCAGAGGTCACCGGGAAAGGCCACTGCGAGCAGTCGCGAGAGGTGGGCGGAGAGCTCTGCCACCGTCCAGGTGGGAGCACCCGGGGTCCCGGCGGGAGGCTGGGCTGGCAGAGAGCCGGTCGGCGGTTCCGTTGCGGAGGGCCCGGACATCGGTCGCTGACCGTAGCCGGGTTCACTCTTCGTGCTGAATCCGGGGCGCTTGGTGCGATACTGTCGGAATGCCTGGTGCTCGGTTGTCGACTGACGTTGACGCGTCAATGTCCGACAACTCTGTCCTTTCGGACGCTGAGCGCCTTCGTCTGTTCGAGGCGATCACTCTGCACGCTGGTGACGCAGGCGTCCTGGTGGCGCGGGCTGCTGCGCCAGCCGGCCGGGTACCAGGGGCGACCGAGCCGGCCATCCCCAGCATCGTCTTCGTCAACGATGCCCTGTGTCGCCTCACCGGCTTCTCCGCCGAGGCTCTCCATGGGCAAACCATGGGATTCCTCGTAGGTCGGGCTGTCGACGTGACCTCGGTGCATGCGCTGTTGGCGGGTCTGCCGGAGACGGGGTCAGGTGCCGCCGCGCTCACCCTTCGTCGCCGGGATCGCACTCCCATCCAGGTCGAGGTCAGCGTGCAGTCCCTCGCCGGCGATCACGGAGAGGATCTGCTAGTCGCGTTCTACCGGGACTTCACCGACAAGGTCGCGTCGGACCACTGGTTCCGTGCGCTGATCGAGAACGTCACCGACCTCATAGTTGTCATCTCGGCCGAAGGCACGCTCACCTACGTCAGCCCGGCGGCCGAAACGCTGCTCGGCTACAACCCGACAGTGGGGATCGGGCGCCCGCTCAGCGAGTTCCTGGATCTCGACCAACACCCCGATCTCGACGAGGTGTTCACTGACGTCATCTCGACGCCCGGCGCACATCCGGCGTTCGGCATGAACGTTCGCGGCGCCGACGGATCGGTCCGGCTGCTCCAGGCGAGCGTCACGAACCGCCTGGATGACCCACTCGTCCGCGGTCTCGTGGTGGCCTGTCGCGACACCACTGATCAGGACGAGGCTGAGCATCTCCTGGCCGAACAGGCCGGTCTGCTCGAGTCCGTGGCTCGAGGAGCGCCGCTCGAGGCCACGCTCGAACGCCTGACGCGGATGCTCGAACGCCGGTGTTCCGACGCCGCCGCGTCGATAGGTGTGCTCGACGACAACGGGGCGATCCTCCACTCCTTCGCCCCGAGTCTGCCGAAGCACGCTTTGGAGGAGCTCAACCGTTCGTCTCCTCGCAGTGCCCTGGGCCGCATCCTGCGCGAGCCGCAACCGTCTCCCGTCTTTGCCGACATCGAACGTGATCGGGCGTGGCACCACTTGCGGGCAACCCTGCTCGATGCGGGCCTGCGAGGGGCTTGGCTGTACAGGCTCATCGCTCCCGGTGACGGCCGCCAACTGGGTATCCTCGCCGTCTTTCGACCGACCGCGGAACGGCCGAGCGCATCCGAGGCGGGGGTGTGTGAGCGGGTCGTGCACCTCGCGTCGATCGCCGTCGAACGGTGGGCGTTCGAGGACCAGCTCCGTCATCAGGCCCTGCACGACATCCTCACCGGGCTGCCCAACCGAACGATGTTGCTCGAGCGACTCAGCGAGCTGCTCGAGCGAAGCGGACGACCCCGGCCCGACGCAGCCACGTTGTTCGTCGACCTCGACCTCTTCAAGGTGATCAACGACAGCCTCGGTCATGCCGCAGGCGACGAGGTGCTCGGGCAGGTGGCGTGCCGATTGCGGGCTGCAGTCCGTCCCGAGGACTTCGTGGCGCGCTTCGGAGGTGACGAGTTCGTCGTGTTGTCCGAGCAGGTCGGCGGAGTGGACGGCGCGGTGCGCATCGCCGAACGGTTGGCCGCCACGCTCCAGCAACCGTTCTCGGCCGCCGGGGCCAGCGTCGTCGTCACGGCGAGCATCGGCATCGCTCTGGCGATCGACGCCCGAATGGACGCCGAGACCATGATCCGCAACGCGGATGTGGCGATGTACCACGCCAAGGAGCTCGGTCGCGACGGCTACGTCCTCTTCGAGGACTCGCTCTACCAACGCGTCGCTCACCGGCTGTCGCTCGAGCAAGAGCTGCGGCAGGCGCTGGCCGACGATCTGATCGAGGTCTGGTTCCAGCCTCAGGTCCGTCTGAGCGACGGTGCCATAGTCGGTGTGGAGGCCCTCGCCCGGTGGCCGCGCACAGCCGAGGAGACCATCTCGCCCGGCCGGTTCATCCCGGTGGCGGAGGAGACCGGCCTCATCGTGTCGCTCGGGCGTGACGTACTGGCCCGAGCCTGCCGGCAAGCTGCGGCTTGGCGTCGGGTGCCGGCTCTGCGGACGCTCGGGATCACCGTGAACGTGTCGGCCCGCCAGCTCACCGATGCCAGCTTGTGCGACACAGTGATCGACCTGCTCGAGGAGAACGGGTTGGATCCTTCGGCTCTGTGCCTCGAGGTCACCGAGAGCGCTCTGGTCCGGGACCTCGATCGTGCGGTACAGGCGCTCGACAAGCTTCACGGCATCGGTGTGCGACTGGCCATCGACGACTTCGGCACCGGCTACGCCACCCTCGAGCACGTCCGGAGCTTCTCGATGGCCGACGAGCTCAAGATCGACCAGTCCTTCGTGGCCGATCTCGAGCGCAACTTGTCCCAGGATCGGGCGATCGTGTCGGCTTCGGTGGTGCTCGCCCATGCCCTCGGGATGACGACGGTGGCCGAGGGTGTCGAGACATCCCGCCAGCTTGCGGTGTTGATCGAGCTCGGTTGCGATCTGGCGCAGGGTTACCTGTTCAGCCGACCCCTGCCGGCCAGGGACCTCGAGCCTCTGCTGCTCGGCGGTGCGATCTCGCTCGACTTCTGAACCGATCTGGTCCGGCCGTCGCGAGCGTGTTCCCCGGCGCATTAGCTTCAGCCTCGCTGCCGGCTCTTCTGCTGGCGTTTCCTGATGCGGTCCGCTCGAGCGGGGTCCGAAACGATGCACCTGGTACCGGTTCGGATCGAGGTTCGGGGAGATGAAGGTGGGGCTCAACCCATGACCGGTGATGGAGTCCACGTCATCGGCCCCCATCAGGTCACCGTGGCCGGGCTCGGAGAGGCTGATCAATCGTGGTCGGTCGCCAACCGTGGCGATGACCCCGTCGCAGTGCGAGCAGTCCGCCTGGTGTTCGAAGTGCACGGCGTCGGAGGCCCGTTGCGCTTGTTCCGACAGGGTTACCAGTCGTGGTCACCGACGGGCGTCGCGACTCTGGGCCTCGACCGGGATCCGTCGTGCACCGCCAAGGTGCCGCGCCTCATGCGGGACAGCCATCACGCCGACGGCGAGGTCGTCGAGGAGGGCGAACTTCGTTCGGAGATGGTCACGGTTCTGGCCGACGGCGGCCGGCAACGTGTGCTTGGCGGATTTCTCGGAGGAGCGAGCCACGATGGCACCTGGCGGCTGAGACAGGTCGATGGGGAGAGTGGTCGCATCGAGCTGGCTGCCGAGGCGTTCCTCGGTGGTGCGCGCATCGACCCGGGCGCCGAACGCGCCCTGCACCCGATCACCTTTGCGGCCGGCGTGGACACATCGTCGCTCTTGGAGCACTGGGCCGACCGATACGGCGACGTGGCCTCGGCTCGGACGGCGGCGCCGTACCAGGTCGGCTGGTGCTCCTGGTACCACTACTTCGGCGAAGTCACCGAAGCCGCTGTGCGGGCCAACCTGGCCTGCGCCGCCGACTGGCCGTTCGACGTCTTCCAGATCGACGACGGTTACCAGGCGACCATCGGCGATTGGTTCAGGACGAACTCAACGTTTCCGACACCTCTCGACGAGTTGGCTGCGACGATCAGCGCCGCTGGGCGGCGGCCCGGGCTGTGGATCGCTCCGTTCCTCGCCCGGCCCGACTCGGCGACGGCGACTGCCCACCCTGACTGGATCGCCAGTTACCGAGATGGCGTAACACGATTGGTGGGAATGTGGCATCCGGTGTGGGGTGGTTCCACCCATGTCCTCGACACCACCCATCCTGACGTGCTGGCGCACCTGGAGGACCTGGGTCGGGACCTCGTCGATGCCGGCTTCACCTATCTCAAGCTTGACTTCACCTACGCCCCGGCGGTCGAGGGCTGCTACCATGACCCGACCCGCACGCCCGCTGAGAGGGTGCGATCCGGCTACGACGCAGTTCGAGCGGGCGCCGGCGCAGCTGCCTTCCTCCTCGGCTGCGGCGCGCCATTCGGCGCGGTGGCCGGCGTGGTCGACGGCAACCGGATCGGACCTGATGTTGCACCGTGCTGGCATAGGCGCGAAGGACAGCCGGTGCCGGGAAGCTACGCGGCCGCAGAACCCGCCACGGCCAACGCCTGGGCCTGCACCCTGGCCCGGTCGTTCCTGCACCGCAAGTTGTGGATCAACGATCCAGATTGCCTAATGCTGCGCTCCACCGACACGGAGATGAGTCCGGATGCGGTCCAGACCTGGGCTGACGCGGTCGGCCTGTCGGGCGGGATGGCGCTCGTGTCCGACGACTTGTCGCTGCTCGACGCGGCCGCCCGACGAACGCTCGCCGACGTGATCGAGCTGGGCAGGGCAGCCGACGCGGAGGCCAGCGCGAGCCGGCCGGCCCGTTGCCCGGATCTCCTCGATCACCCGGTGCCCGAGCGTCTGTCCGCCGCCGGTCGCGAGCTCGTGGCCGATCCGGGCAGGGCCACGTCGTACCTGAGCCCTTGACCGGGATCGCCGCCCATCAGCCGATGTAGGTCGCGGACCTCCTTACGCAATGGCGTTCAGACGGGTGTCAAGCCATGTTCTCGGCGACGAAGTCCCAGTTCACGAGGCTGTCCAGGAACGTCTTGATGTAGTCAGGCCGCGCGTTGCGGTAGTCGATGTAGTAGGCGTGCTCCCAGACATCGATGGTTAGGAGGGCCTTGGCCGAGTGCTTCAGGGGCAGGTCGGCGTTTGCGGTCTTCATTATCTCGAGCCCGTTGCCGGCATCGGTCAGCCACGCCCAACCGGACCCGAACTGCGTCTTGGCCGCATCGGTGAACTGCTCGGCGAAGGTGTCGTAGGAACCGAACGCCGAGTTGATGGCGTCGCCGACGTCACCGCTTGGCTGGCCACCTCCGCTCGGCGACATGCACTTCCAGTAGAAGCTGTGGTTCCAGTGCTGGGCGGCGTTGTTGAACAGGGGACCATCAGCGCCCGTGATCACGTCTTCCAGTGACTTGTTCTCCTGGTCGGTGCCCGCCACGAGATCGTTCAACGTCTTGACGTATGTGGCGTGGTGCTTGCCGTGGTGGAACTCGAGCGTCTCCGCCGAGATGTGAGGGGCAAGAGCGGCTTTGTCGTACGGAAGCTCGGGGAGCTCGAAGGTCATGAGGTGTTCCTTTTCCCGGTCTGGTCGGCGATCGCTCGGCGACTCTACAGCCGCCACCAGTTCGGCCCGCCTGAGCCGCGGTCTCAACCTCCCGATCGGGCACCAGAATGATCAGGTGCGCGCGTACTTGTGGACGGTCGGTCACGAATCACTCCGAGTCGCGCATGTCGACGTGTGGTGGATGTCGTGGAACCTGCTGCTGGCGGCTTTTCCCGCCGCGCTGGCGATCCTGCTCTTCCACCGACCTCGCCGGCGTACCGCGCCTTGGTGGTGCGGCGTCGCCTTGTTCGTCCTGTTCCTGCCGAACGCCCCTTATGTGGTGACCGATCTCATCCACCTGCGTACGAACATCGGGTTGGTCACGCTCCACGGGACCGTGGTGTTCGGCATCCTGCCGATCTATGGCCTGTTCGTGGTAGCGGGATATGCCTGCTATGCCGTCGCGCTCTACGAGGTGGGCCGGGCGGTCACCCGCAGTCCCTGGTCCCAGCGCACGCACGCCCTGCAGGTCGGCCTGCACGCCGCATGCGCGGTGGGGGTGCTGCTCGGCCGCGTGCCCCACATCAACAGTTGGTCGGTGGTCACTCATCCCCTTATGGCGGCATCGATGTCGGCGCGCATGTTGAGCGATCCAGCGACGCCAGTGGTGTTCGTCCTCTTGTTCGGCGTGATCTGGCTGGGACACGCCTCGACCAAGGTGGTCGCTCACACCGCATGCCGGTCCTGGACCGGTCATCTCCAGTGAGTCAGTGGCCCCGCTGCTGCCCGTGACATCACCGGTTGACGCGATGCCTGTGAGCGGAGCTCAGGCTCGAGCCACCTCGCCGCGAACCAACGTGCGGTAGAGGTCGGCATAGAGACCGCCCGTCGCGTACAGCTCGTCGTGGCGGCCACGCTCGACGATCTGGCCCTCGTCCATGACGAGGATCATGTCCGCGTTGGTGATGGTCGACAGGCGGTGGGCGATGACGATGGCCGTGCGCCCCGACAGCGCAGTTGCGAGAGCTGACTGCACGGCGGCTTCATTCTCGCTGTCGAGGCTGCTCGTCGCTTCATCGAGGATGACCATCGCCGGGTCCTTGAGCAGCATGCGGGCGATCGCCAGTCGCTGCTTCTCGCCGCCGGACATGCGGTAGCCGCGCTCGCCGACGATGGTGTCATAGCCGTCGGGGAGATCGGCCACGAAGTCGTGGATCTGCGCGGCGCGGCAGGCTTCCTGCAGGTCGGCCTCGGTGGCATCGGGCCGTGCGTAGCGCAGGTTCGATGCGATCGACTCGTGGAAGAGGTGTGGGTCCTGGCTGACCACACCGATGGCCTCGCGCAACGAGCGCTGAGTGAGGTTCCGGACGTCGTGCCCGTCGACCCGGATCGCACCGGCCGTCACGTCGTACAGCCGGGGGATGAGCTGGCTGACCGTCGTCTTGCCCGCACCCGACGGGCCGACGAGCGCGACGAGATGACCAGGCTCGATCACCGCTGAGACATTGCGCAGCACCGCCCGTCCTGGACTGTCGGACACCAGGTGCTGCGCATCGCTCTCCAAGGAGGTGATCGACACACCGGGGCCGCTCGGATACTGGAACGACACGTCGTCGAGCTCGACTCGTCCCTCCGGATCGACGAGGTCGTAGGCCCCAGGCCGGTCAGTTATCGCGTTCGGAGCATCGAGCACCTCGAACACCCGGTCGAACGACACGAACGCGGTCATCAGGTCGACCCGAGCATTCGAGAGACTGGTGAGTGGCGAATAGATCTGGGTGACGAAGGCGCCCAGCGCGATCAAGGTGCCGAGTGAGATCGCATCGGAGACGACCAGTCGGCCGCCGATCAGATAGACGACGGCAGTCCCGACTGACCCGACGAGGGTCAGTGAGGTGAGGAACAGGCGGCCGTACATCGCGCTGCGCACGCCGATGTCTCGGACCCGCCCCGCACGATCGGTGAAGTCCGCATACTCGTCACGCTGGCGACCGAACAGCTTGACCAACAATGCACCTGAGACGTTGAAGCGTTCTGTCATCGTCGTGTTCATCGACGCGTTGAGGTTGAACCCCTCCCGGGTGATCGCCTGCAGGCGCCGCCCCACGCGCTTTGCCGGCCAGACGAAGATCGGCAGCAGGACGAGGGAGATCAAAGTCAGGCGCCATTCGAGGAGGCCCATCGCTATCAGCGTCGTGACGAGGACCACCAGGTTCGACACGACCTGACCGAGCGTCTGGGTGACGGCTCGCTGTGCGCCGATCACATCGTTGTTCATGCGGCTGATCAGCGAACCGGTCTGGGTCCGGGTGAAGAAAGCGATGGGCATCCGCTGCACGTGATCGAACAGAGCAGCTCGCAGGTCGTAGATGAGGCCCTCGCCTATGACGGAGGACAGCCAGCGCTCGGCCAGGGACAGTCCGGCGTTGGCGAACGCTGCGCCGATCATCACCCCGCCCAGGACGGTGACCTGGCCGGCGTCCTTGTTCGGTAGCGCATGGTCGACGAGCTGTCGGATGAGCAGCGGGGGTATGAGGCCGAGCATCGCCTCGACAACGATGATGAGCAGGAACCAGCCCACGCGGCGGTGATATCTGGTGCTGAACGCCCACACCCGGCGCACCAGGCCACGCGGCAGGCGCACCCCGTCGAGGGCGGAGCTGTCCGAGCCCATCATCGCGTGAGGTGATTGGCGCATGACGGCTCAGCGTACGGGTCAGACCTTTGAGCGCGACGGGGGGTGCGATGCCTCTTGGGCAGGTCCAGGCCTGGTCAGGCCGCCACACTCGCCCTCCGGCTGATCTGGGTCACCAAGCTCCAGATGGTCGGCCACCGAGCCGAGCGCGTCAGCGAGTGATCGGAGCTGTGACGGATCGAGGTGATCGATGAAGTGCGTGCGCACGGAATCGACGTGGTCGGGGGCGGCTCGTCGCAACAACCGGCGGCCGGCCGGTGTGAGGACTGCGAAGAGACCGCGAAGGTCGTTCGGGCAACTCTCCCGCCGCACGAGTCCGTCAGCCTGCAACCGACCGATGTGATGCGACAATCGGCTCTTGGATTCGAGCACCCGGGACGCGAGCTCGGTCATCCGCATCCGCTGTCCAGTGGCCTCGGAC
>JBBSGQ010000082.1:0-10818 GCA_038253965.1 Acidimicrobiales bacterium
CGATCATCCGATACCCAACAGTGATCCGTTGCCGAGCCGCCGGCGACAGCAGCACAGACTTGTCGGCCAGCACGGCCCGGGTCTTGGCCGTGCGAATCGCCCCCTCCGGCACCGCAACACCGTGCTGATACAGCTCGGCATGGATCCGCTGGCACCACACCGTGCGCTGGTTCACCAACGACACATACAACCGGACCCGCTCCCGCCACTCCAACACCCCGTCGGGCGGGATCCAACTCGCCGGCAGCTCCCCAGCCGCCAGCAGCTCCCGCAACAGACGAGCATCGGTGCGGTCCGTCTTCGCTCGACTCTTGCGACCCCGCGCCGCCTGGGTGTCGGCCGGCTCGGCCAGATGCGCTTCGAACCCGGCAGCCTCGATCTCCTCCACCACCTACCGCCAGCCAGTGCACCCCTCCACCGCTAACGCCACCGGCGCCCCGTTCGCTCGACGACCCATGTCGTCGCGCAACCACCGACGGAACCGTACCCGGTCGGGCTGCCACACCCGGCCCCGCCACACCTCCCCGGACTCCACCTCCAAAGCATCGAACGTGATCTGCCGTCGATGCAGATCCAACCCGCATACCATCGCCATCAGCGACCTCCTTGTTTGTCCACGGACCATTGGCAAACCACATGGTTGTCCGCGCTCGAGCCGAGGAGGTCCTCACACATTGAATGTTCGGGGACAGGGGTTCTTCTCCCGAGCAGGCGCGGGTCCCAGTTCGTAGTGTTGCAAGGTGGCCCGAGGTGATCACGTGACGTCGGCTCGGGCGGTTTACGACGCGTCGGCCGCGAGGTATGTCGAGTCCGTGGGAACCACGATCGACGCTGCGACGGAAGGTCCGATCGACCGGGCGTTGTTGCTGGCGTTCGTCGAGTTCGTGGAGATCGGCCACGGAGGCAAGGTTGCAGACGTGGGGTGCGGACCCGGCCGAGTGGCGGCGATCCTGGCTGCCCATGGGCTCGACGCCATCGGGATCGACCCGTCGCGGGCGATGCTCGAGGAGGCGCGTATCGCGCATCCGAATATCGACTTCAGGGAGGGCTGCCTCGACGATCTACCCGTCAACGTGGAGTCGCTCGTCGGCGCGGTCTGCTGGTACTCGATCATCTACACGCCGCCGGAGCGGCTCAACGACGCCTTCAAGGAGTTGCGGCGGGTCCTCGAAATCGACGGACACCTGTTGCTGGCCTTCCAAGCGGGTGTCGGTGAGGCGGTGCACCGGACCAACGCCCATGGGACGGGCCTCCGCCTGACCAGCTATCGACACGAGATCGAGGACCTCACACGACGGCTCGACCGGGCCGGCTTCGAGGTGCACGCCACTGCTCAACGCGCGCCCGAACTCGAGCATGAGTCGACCATGCAGGCGTTCGTGATCGCACGTCGTCGGTAGCCCGTCGCTATCGTGCGGCCGCGGCGGAGCGGGCGATCTGGGGCACAGAGGGACGATGACGTCGATGAGGGGGGCGGGTCTGCCGGGGCACTGATCGTTGGCATGGCGCCGGCGTTTCGGGGCGGGCTCTCCGCGAGACTCCTTGGGTGAGGCTCGCCTTGATCTCCGACATCCATGGCAACCGTCACGCGCTCGAAGCAGTGGTCGCAGACGCTGGCGAGCAACTCGTCGATGCGTGGTGGGCTCTCGGTGATCTCGTCGCGATCGGACCTGAACCTGTCCGAACCCTCGAACTGCTCGCGAACCTGCCCGCCGTCCGGATCACGAGGGGCAACACGGAACGGTACGTACTCACGACCGATCGACCGCCGCCGCATCCGCCGCAGGTGATCGCACGACCAGAGTTGTTCGAGCTCTACGGCACGATCCAGCAATCCTTCGCCTGGACCGGCGGCGCCATCGCTGCGTGCGATTGGCGTCCATGGCTGGCCGACCTCGAGCTCGAGGTCCGATCACGACTTCCGGACGGGACTGACGTACTCGGCGTTCACGCCTCACCGGGCCGCGACGACGGCGATGGCATCACACCGCACCGAGAGGCTCACGAACTCCGACGCGAGATGGACGATGCGTGCGCCCAACTCGTCTTCGCCGGTCATACGCACCAGCCCACGGATCGTGAAGTCGGCGGTGTACGGGCGGTGAATCTCGGCAGCGTCAGCAACCCGATCACCGACGATCTCCGAGCCAGCTACGTCATCCTTCACTCGGACCGGCACGGTCACCACGTCGAGCATCGGCGCGTGGGCTACGACCGCGACGCGTTCCTGAAGGTCGTTGCCCGATCAGGGCACCCCGCGGCCGACTACATCGCCTCGTTCCAACGAGGCGAACAGGCGCGCTTCCCGGCGCAGCGGCCCGGGGCGCCGACACCATCGACATGACTCCGTTCCGGCGTTATATGGGACACGCACGCGGAGTCGCTTAGGTTCGGCGCCCATGCGCCGTGCTTTGAGCCCGGTTCCGGTAGGCGTCCTGGGTAGCTGCCTTGAGGCTCGGCTCTGACGTCGTCCCGAGCGTTAGAGCTTCTCTGCCTCCCAGACGAGAACGCCGGGAAGCCCGATGTAGGCGGCCATCGTGGCGTCGGGAACGTGACGGAAGGCACGCCGCTTGGCCCGCACTTCGTTCTCGGTGAGTTCCGGTTCGATGCAGTCGCGCACGCGTAGGCCTGCCGATCGAAACGCTGCGAGATAGTCGGCATGGCTGTGGGGGTGCTCGCGCACGAAACGACGCTGACCGTGCTCGTCTTCGAAGGGGCGCGTGCCATCCGAGATGCGCTTGGAACGGATGCAGGACCGACACGACGAGCCGTCCCCGTGGTCCGAGCACGCGAGAGAGTTCCGCCATAGCGCCGTCGAGTTCGGCGATGTGCGCGAGCGCGAGACCGCAGACCACCAGATCGAACTGCCCGTCGCTTTGAGGGATGTCGCACAGGTTCGCTTTCAGGAATGTCGCCCCTGCCACGCTTCCCCGCGCCCGACTCAACATCTCCGGCGTGAGATCGATGCCGACAACCTGGTGGCCCAACTCGACCAGTTGGCGGGCATGACGCCCCGTGCCACACGCCGCGTCTAAGGCCCGTCCGACCGGCACCGCGTTCAACAACGACCACACCACCGGTTCCTCAATCGCGATGATCGGATTGCCGGGCTCGTCGTAACGCTCAGACCACGACCCGTAGCCGCTTTGCGGGTCTGCCTCGCTGGTCAACACGGCCGCCGAGAACGCGTTGTCATTCACAATCC
The DNA here is from genome assembly GCA_038253965.1 of Acidimicrobiales bacterium. Classification (GTDB taxonomy): domain Bacteria; phylum Actinomycetota; class Acidimicrobiia; order Acidimicrobiales; family Iamiaceae; genus JBBSGQ01. The sequence continues at coordinate 3,206 of JBBSGQ010000082.1, forward strand.
GCGCGACCTCTGCGAGGCGACAGGCGGCGTCCTCATCGGTGCCGTCATACAAGCGGCGAAGCAACGCCAACCCCTCAACGCCGACAAGAAGTTCCCCCAACTGCATATGACGGCCCATGGCCGGCGACGGTACTGACACACTGCGGATCCCGTTAGCGATTTGCCGTGCACCTCACCCGGAGCCGGCAGCGTTATGGGATGACCGCGGCTCGGGCGACGTCGATGAACGCCTCGACTTTCGCCAGATCCTTCCGACGGCGGTCGCTGTCACTGCTGGTGCGGGTCTCGGAATCAACACCAGCGGGTCGGACCCGGGCGATTGCCTCGGCTACGTTGTCGGGGCCGAGGCCGCCGGCCAGGATTACCGGGCATCTGGCACTGGCCACGATTCGTGCGCTAAGGCCCCAGTCGTGGACGAGGCCCGTCGCGCCGACGATGCCCGTTGTTGGATGTGCCGAGTCGAGCAGCAGGTAGTCCGCGACATCCGCGAGGCGTGTGGCCTCGATGAGATCCTGCTCGTCTTTCACCGGGACTGTGAGCATGAGCTGCGTTGGAGCGAGCCGTTCGCGCAATTGATCGAGGGTCGCCGTAGGCATTTGGTGCGCACGAGCGAGGTGCACGATGGACGGGCCGAGCAAGTCTGCTGTTGCCATGACTCTCTCGAGCTCCGTTGACAACGAGAGCGCAACGAGCTGGGAACGCCGCACCTTGTTCGCGATGGCCTGCGCGGTCGCTTCGTCGATACTGTCCCAGGTATCGATGCCTTCGTTGACGACGACCCCGATGTGGTCCACGCCCAGGCGATCGACGTCGGCGGCGTCCGCGACGGTCGTGAGCCCGTAGATTTGAATCAACACACCATCAGCTTCGCAGTTTGGGCGCACACCCGACCGGCGTTGTGTGGCACCTCCGCGAGCGAAGGCTTCGCGCGTTCTGGGGCCCTACTCGGCGCCGAGGCCATCCGCCCAGATCGCCGAATTCGTGGCGATCAAGATCAAGGCGCTCGAGAAGGTGCTAGCGCCTCGTTGTATCTCCTTGATCGTCTGCGAACCGCCAGACCGGCGGCCGAGGCCACGGCGATCGGCAGGACTCGCGTCCCCCACCGCACCGCGGCTACGACCCGTCGCGTCACCTTCGCGTCGTTCAGGTGAGGAAACGAGTGCTGCGGAACGGGCATGTCGAGGAACGCGCACAGCGGCTCCCAGCCTTCCGTGACGTCGAACATCAGGAGCCGATCGGGTGCGCAGGTCGCTCGCACGTGCTCGATGTGTCGCTCAAAGACCGCGACCGCGTGGTCGCGATCGGTGAACCGCCCGTCGAAGAGGCCGTCCCACACGAGTCGATCGATCATCTCCACCCAGCGTCGTGTCATCGGCACCAATCGCAGCATCCACGCCGGGAACGCCGTGCGGAACCGGTAGATCGTCGACGCGGTGCTCGCCCACCACTGCTGCGGATCTCGGACGGTCAGCACGATCTTCGCGTCAGGAAAGTGCGACGCCAGCTCCTCCCAGACGCAGCTGACCGGGTAGTCGACGCCCGAGCCGAAGCCGCAAAAGAGCTCGTCCCAGTCCACCTCGCCGGTGTGAGCGTACCGAAGCCACCTGTCGATGTGGTAAGGACGCCGCATGACCTCCTGCATGTGGTACGTCGGGCCGAACCCGAGGTCCTCGAGGGCGCGCTTGAACGACAGCGTCCCGGTCCGGCCGAAGCCGGCACCGATCACCCGCATCGGCGATCCGCCCCTGGCAATGAAGCAGCCACTCGCGAAGTGTGGCACGAGGCCGCTTTGTCGAGCCTTTGGTCCAGCGGCGGCCGTACCGGGCACTCGCTCCGCGCCTCATGAGACCGCATCGTCGGCCCGGGGCGCGGTGGTGAGGAACCCGAACGTCCCCGCTCGCGACGGACATATCGACGTGGGGCACTGCCACCTACGTGCCGGTAGGAGGCAGGCAGCAGCGTTGACGCGAAGTTCGGGGAGTCGTTCGTCACGGCTCCTCCCCACCCGCGGCCGCCGACCCTGTCCTCCAACGGCGCACATCTGGAGGCCAGGCGTCAGGCAAGTCGACTGTGGCCGACCTGCTTGCGCGCCGGTTCAATCGGGGGACTCACGTCCGTGGGGGTCAGTTCTACCGCTGGCCGGTTCGCGGCTGGGGTCCATTTCGATGGCGTCGACACCGACGAGGCGCGCCGGCTGCTCGAGCTCCGCTACAAGCTCTCGACCCTCGTCGCCGACGAATACGCCTCCGCGGGCTTCCCGAAGGTCGTCCAAGACAACATCTATGGCGTACGACGGAGAAGAAGATCTCGACCTGGTTGAGCCAGGAGGCGTGCACCGGGAGTTGCACGAGTCGAGCGCTGGGCCAGCGTTGGTTGAGCCGGTCGACGGCGCGCTGGCCGTGATGGCTGCTGTCGTTGTCGACCACCCAGAACACCCGCCGGGCCGAGGCGTAAGGCTCGGCGGTCATGACCTGTTCCACGAGACGACCGAACGGGGCGATGCCGGTGGTGGGCTCGCAACAGCCAAACACCTTGGCTCGGTGCACATCCCAGGCGGCCAGGTAGGCCAAGGAGCCGCCCCGTTCGTATTCGTGCTCGACTTGGGTGACCGTAGGCTTTCCGGTGTGGTGCGATCGAGAAGGGCACGTCGGGAGGAGGCACTCGAAGCCAAAATCGCTCAAGCTCAACTCGTGGGCGATCTCGCAACCGCAGCGATCGCAGCCACGGAACTCGCCGTTGAGCAACAGACCTCGAACGAGGAAGTTCTCAGAATTCTTGGCCAGAGCCACGCCGACACCAAACGCTTCCTCCGCGTGATACCGATTGCCCTGGTTGGAGGGCTGAGTAGCGGCTACGGCACGGCGCTCTTGGTCGCCGGTCGGACCAACGTCGGCATCGTGCTGTCCGCCGCTGGGGACGCGCTGATACTGCTGTCCGCCTACAAGCTCAGGTGGCCGAACGCCGAGGCGCAGACCGAAACAGCGGTGATGTCGCGGACAGAGGCCCGAGTGTGGGCAGCTCTTGCCTTGGCAGTGACCGTCTTGCTCGGTGTGATCCAGCTGTGGGTGGCCCTGCGTGTCGCCGGCAGGTGAGGTTGCAATCTGTCGAAGGAGATTTCGATAGCCCGTCGACGCCGGCAAGACGTCTTGGCGTGTTTCGGGCCGACTCGGTCGGTCACCTCGGCTCCCATCATCTCGTTCATCACGGCTAGCCCGATAGCAACGCTCATCGCAGCGGCCCCTCACGGGCGACCTCGGCGACACCAGCGAAAGCCAGGCGCAGCTCGGCCGACAACGCTGGCAACAGGGTGGTGGCGTCATCAGTCTCCGACAACGCGCAAGGTCGATACGGTCCTATTCACAGTGGTGGTTCCCTGTCTCGGTTGTTCTTGCGGAACGCCCGAGACCTACCAGCGGAAGGTCTCAGGCGGGAGACCGGGCGGGTTCAGGTGGTGAGCGCGACATCTTCGTGATGGAGGTGTGTGATGGCTCGTCCTCGGCTTGGGTGGCCGGTGGTCCGTGTTGCGCTTCGGGCGGTATCTCAGGGGGCCACTCATAGAGAAGCGGCGAAGCTCGCTGGCATCAGTGTGGGCTCGGTGGACAACTACGCCGTCGAGCATGGTGTCGGGGTGCTGCGACCACGAGTTCAGAGACCGGGTGCGCTGAGGATCGACGAGCGGGAGGAGATCATGTTGGGGATCGAGCGGGCCGAGAGCGACGCGCAGATCGGAGCGCGGCTCGGTCGGCATCGCTCGACGATCTATCGGGACATCCGGGCCGGTGGAGGCCGCAGGAACTACCGGCCCTACCGCGCCCAGCGACGGGCCGATGACCAGTCCCGTCGTTGCCGGCCGTCGTGGATCGTCACACGACCGTGGCTGTGGGACGAAGTGGTGGCCCTGCTCAAGACCCCGAAGTGGTCACCGGAGCAGATCTCGTCGTGGCTACGGCGAGAGCACCCCGGCGAACCAGAGTGGTGGGTGTCTCATGAGTCGATCTACCAGGCCATCTTCGTGCAGGCCAAGGGCGAACTGCGCAAGGAACTGGCGGCGTGTCTGTGTTCGGGCCGGGCTCGACGCCGTCCCCGAGCTCGAAGCACCGGGACTGGCTCACCGATCGTGGGGATGGTCAACATCTCCCAACGGCCGGCCGAGGTCGCCGATCGGGCCGTGCCCGGTCACTGGGAAGGCGCGATCTGATCGTGGGCGCCCACGGGACCAGCGCCGTGGCCACCCTGGTCAAGCGGTCCACCCGGTTCGGGATGCTGGTCCGGCTCACCGCCAAGACCGCGGAGCACGTCGCCGCCCAGCTCGCCACCAACGTCAATCGACTCCCCGCCGAACTGTTCCGATCCCTGACCTGGGACCAAGGCACCGAGCTGGCGGCGCACCAAACATTCCGGGTCGTCACCGGCGCCGACGTGTACTTCTGTGACCCTCACTCGCCCTGGCAACGCGGCACCAACGAGAACTGGAACGGCCTGGTCCGCCAGTTCCTCCCAAAGGAACCGACCTGTCCGTGCACTCCCAAGCCGACCTTGACCACATCGCCGAACTCCTCAACACTCGACCCCGCAAGACCCTCGACTGGGACACCCCAGCCGAACGCTTCAACCAACTTGTCGCGACCACTGCTTGAATTCGCCCCGCCACCTCACGTCAACAAGACCCGGGACAACCTCACCAACAGCCTTACGAAGTTGCCTCGTCGAAGCCGGCGAGAACGCGACGCAAGGCTTGACGCTCGTTCGCGGCTGCTCGAGGTGGAGTGCGTGGATCGGATGCTGTTGAACGCGTACGTCCCGACCTTGCAGGTGGGCGGGCAGGTGGTGTTGTTCTTGACTCGGCGTCTGGGCAATTCGGTGCGGCCGGATTGAGGCGGCAAGCGGCGTCGATGATGTCGCCGGCGTCGCCACCAGAGGTCGCGGAGCCAGAGCCGAGCTGTCATCGAGCAGCGGCAGTTCGACGTAGCGGCGCCGGCCACATCAACTACTGCTACATCGACGACACCGACCGGACGTTTGCATGAGCTGAGGCTTCGGTCGGCCACCCCAAGGCGGCCGAGGTAGCCGACGCCCGTCGACCAAATGCTTCGAGCTCGCGCCTTTGTGCTCTAGCGGCAGGACCTCTCCGACCGTCAGCGCAGTCGGCACGGGAGCGCTTCGTCACCGACCCGCCCCACGCGCGGCCGCGTGGTTGCGCCAGCTCCGCCCCCCAACGCCGGGCTTGGAGCGCCCCGCTGGCACCGGGAATTTAGTGGACGCTGCTCGCCGGTGGCGGCTCAACTTTCGGCGCAATGTCCGACTCCGTGCCACTGCTCCACCGGAACCAGCTCCAGGTCAACGCCGACATCGTTCGTCGGCTGATCGACACGCAGTTCCCAGACGGCCGAGGTCTTCCACTTCGGCGCCATCCGTCCACCGGGACGGTGAACGCCATCTACCGCGTCGGCGAGTTCTCCGTTCGACTGCCATTACTTGCCGAGTTCGCCGACGCGCTCACCAAGGAAGTGCACTGGCTCCCACGACTGGCCCGGCATCTGCCCTTGGCATGCCCGGAGGTCGTCGCCGTTGGACAGCCAGCCGAGGAATACCCGCACCCGTGGGCGGTGTTCCGCTGGATCGACGGCACGCCGGTGTTCGAGACGAAGTGGCCGCGGCAGACACCCTGGCGGCGTTCATCGACGCCCTCCAAGGCGCCGACACCGGCGGCGCACCCACCGCACGACGTGGGCGCCAGGGGGCTGCGGTGCGCGACCGAGACCTTGCCGTACGAGCGGCACTCCGGTCGACTCTCGGAATGATCGACACAGGCGCCATCGAGACAGCGTGGGGCCGTGCCCTCGCCGCCCCGGACTGGAGTGCCGCCCCGGTCTGGGTGCACGGCGACCTGTTGGCGCCGAACCTGCTGCTACGCCACGGAGAGCTGCACGCCGTGCTCGACTTCGGGAACGCCTGCGTCGGGGATCCGGCCGTCGACATCGCCGCCGCCTGGGCGCTGTTCGGTCCCGTTGGGCGCCAACGGTTCCGTGCTGCCGTGAACGTCGATGATGCGACCTGGGCACGAGCTCGAGGCTGGGCGCTCACCGGCATCCAAGGCGTCGGCTACTACGCCGAGACGAACCCGGAGTTCGCCGCCGACTGCCGCCGCCGAGCGGAAGCGGCGCTCTCTGACGAATAGCCCGAGCCGATCGCTCGCGCATGCGCATCGGCGAGGTGCCCTCCATAACCTCGGCCATGCGTGTGATCGGCCGACAGCTTGAGGACCACCTGCGATGTCGCGAAACGGCTGACGGTGTCATCAGATGAGCGGCCCGGGTCCATCCGACCGGGTTCAAGTTGCCTGGGCCGACGCCTTTGACCTGATCCCCGGCTTGCAGCGTCGGCAACCATCGCGGGCCAGTCCCTCGTCACCGCTCCTCCCTACCGACGGTCGTGGCGGCAGGTGGTTCGGGTGTCCTCTACCGGCTGATATACGCATGATCGTCAGCGCCTTCCACTCATGACACTGGCTGCGATCGTGCGTATTGATCAGGCGTTATACGGCCCGGAGGGCTTGAGGATCTTCGATCCTCCGTATAACGAATCCTCTTTGGGTCAAGGACTATCTCGGGGGGTGCGTGGGGGCGCGTCGGAGTCGATTGGCGTCGGCTGTCCTAGCGTCGGTTGGGGTCCGGGAGTGACCCTGCCGAAGAGCCGGCCGTCAGGGATGAAGGGCCGGTCACGCTGGCTTTTGAGTCGTTCCCGTTTGTCCTCCCGGGCCCGCTATGGGCGTGCGCGTCGAGCGTCGGCGACGAGGTGGCCGAAGACTGCGTTGCTGACGTGGCGCTTCAACGCGCGCAGGGCTTCTCTGGTGGTCTTGCCCTCGGCGACGCGTCGGTCGAAGTAGGCGCGTCCGGCGGAGTGCGGTTGGCGGAGCTGGCAGACGGCGGCCATGTGTAGGGCGTGGTTCAGCTGGCGGTTGCCCCGCTGTGAGACGCGGTGCACAACGCGACCACCAGAAGAGAACTCGACCGGGGCGGTGCCGTTGTAGGCGGCGTAGTGGTCACGGTTGCCGAACCGGGTGACGTCGCCGGTGTAGCCGATGAGCATCCCGGCGAGGATCGGTCCGATCCCGAACAGATCGGTGACGGTGGTGCCGGACGCTGCGACGGCGGCCCGGATCCGCTTGTGTGATGTGGTGGTTGGGTGTCGAGGCGGCGGATGTCGTCGAGGAGCTCGACCGCCAGGTCGTAGCGAACCTGCTCGGCTGGTGTGGTCGGGGTGACAGCCTCGAGGAATCGATCGACGTCAGATGCGTTGATTTCCTTGGCGATCCCACCCCCAGCGAGCTCGGCCAGCAGGGCGTGCATGCGGCACACCAGCCGGGTCCGCTGGTTGCCGATGTCGGTGTTGCGCTTGGCCAGGAGTCGCAGCACCTCGCTATGACCGACCGCTTCCACCCGTCGTAACCCGTCGGAGCGCAGCGCAGCAATCGCGACCGACAGCGCGTCATTCGGGTCGTTCTTGTTCGACCGGCCCGTCGACAGCACCCTGACCCGCGATGCCAGGGTGGCCGGGACATCCACGACGGTCTCTCCAGCGGCCACCAGCTGTTGGGCCAGCAGGTAGCCGAG
>JBBSGQ010000083.1:0-10731 GCA_038253965.1 Acidimicrobiales bacterium
GGCGACACCCGCCTACCTCGACGAGCTGCGGCGTGCCGCACGAGGCGCGTCAGCAGTGCTCTTGGCAGAGCCCTACCTGCTGCCGGCCGTCGAACAGGCCGGGCTGGGCCAGCCGTTCATCTACGACGCGTTCAACGTCGAAGCGGACCTCAAGGCAGCGGCCCTCCCGGCAAGCCGACTCGGTCGAGATTTGCTGTCCTCGGTGATCGACGTCGAGCGACGTGCTGTCGTCGGCTCCGCGGCAACCACTGCCTGTTCAACCGAGGACGCTGACGCGCTCACCGCCCGGTACGGCCGGCCGCGAGCCGACATCGCAGTCATACCCAACGGGACAGACACCAAGGTCCGGGCCTCGACGTTGCACGAGCGCTCAGCTGCTGCGGCGCGATGGCGGGACCACTTCGCCTTGAACGGCATCGACGGTAGGCGTCCGGCGCACCTTGCTCTTTTCTTCGCCAGCTGGCACCCGCCGAACATCGATGCTGGCGAGCTCGTGATCAGCATCGCTCCGCACCTCCCAGACGTGCTCTTCCTGCTTGCCGGCAGCCATGGCGAGGCGTTCCGGGACCGCCTCGTGCCCCGCAACGTCGTGTTCTCCGGTGTCGTTGCCGACCGTGCGAAGACGGCCCTGCTCGGTTGCGTCGATGTGGCCCTCAACCCGATGCGGACCGGGTCGGGCACGAACCTCAAGGTGATCGAGTACCTGGCGGCCGGTGTGCCGGCGGTCTCCACGCCATTCGGCGTGCGCGGCCTCGACGCGGTCGACGGAGTGCACCTGCTGATCGCACCGCCCGACTCCTTTGCCGACGCCGTCCGCCGAGCTGTGGACGATCCCGCGGCGGCGCACGTTCGGGCGGCGGCGGGCCGTGCGCTGGCGGCCGAGTTCTATGACTGGGTCGCACTCGGTGACCGATTGACCAGCGTGGTGCAAGACGTGATGTCCGGTCGGCGTACCGCTCCCGAGCCGGCAGCTCGGTGAACTGACACTTATGGTGCCGAGGCGATCGAGGCCGTGGCTACGCTGGTCGGGCCGTTTGCGACACGACGGTTGTTCATGACGACCGGGAGGTCCTGCAGTCGTGGCTGATATCACCGAGGCGCGCCCTGCGAACGGCCGTGTCCCTGATGGCATCCTGGCTGGTGGGAGCGAACAGCCGACGAAAGACACGCCCCAGGCTCATCTCACGCCGAGTCGAGTCTCGCCGAGGCCGGCCCTCGAGATCTCCAAGCGCCCGTCGCCCGTCAAGCGGCTGAGGCACCTGTGGCAATACCGCGAGCTCTTGGGCAACCTGGTCCGCAAGGAGCTCAAGGTCAAGTACAAGAACAGCGCGCTCGGCTTCGTCTGGTCTCTCCTGAACCCCCTGATGTACCTCGTGGTGTTCTCGTTCGTCTTCGGCGCCGTCCTCCATGTGAAGGTGCCGTACTACGGAATCTTCTTCCTCTCGGGTTTGCTCGCCTGGAACTTCTTCAGCGCCGGTGTCATGGGGGGTACGAGCGCCATCGTGGGGAACGCCCAGCTCGTGACGAAGGTCTGGTTCCCGCGTGAGGCACTCGTCCTGGCGTCGGTAGGCGCCGGGCTCGTCCACTTCTTCCTCCAGAGCCTGGTGCTCTTCGGAGCGCTCGCGGTGTTCACCAGGGCACCGGATCTGTCGTTGCTGCCGACGCTTCTCCTAGCGATGCTCGTGCTGCTGCTCCTCACGTCGGCGCTGGCCATCGCGCTCAGTGCCATCAACGTGTACCTGCGCGACACCCAGCATCTGATGGAGGTCGTGCTCCTGGCATGGTTCTGGTTCTCGGCGATCGCATACCCCTACGCCGGCGTCATCACGACGTTGCGAGCCCACTTCCACGGCGCATCCGAATGGATCGCGACCGCGAACCCGGTGCTGCTCATCGTGATCACGTTCCAGAAGGTGATCTACAACCCGGCCAAGGACGTGGCGCTCATCGATCATGGGCAGCTCTGGTACCTCGAGCACCTCGGGATCTGGCTCGCTCTCTCGGTGGCCATGCTGTACGGCTCACTACGGATCTTCAGCCGGCTCGAGGACAACTTCGCCGAGGAGATCTGAATGGCGCAGGCCGCGATCGAGATCGACTCGGTCACGAAGGTCTTCAAGATCTACCGCGAGAAGGCCCAGTCCACGAAGGAACGGGTCATCAGGTTCGGCCGGAACCCCTATGAGCGTTTCAAGGCGCTGGACGACGTGTCGATCTCGGTGACCGAAGGCGAGACGATGGCGCTGCTCGGCCACAACGGCTCAGGCAAGTCGACGCTGCTCAAGTGCGTGTCAGGCACCATGCGTCCGACGTCGGGGCGCATCGCCATCCCGGCCGACCAGCGGTTGGCCGCCCTGCTGGAGCTCGGCGCCGGCTTCCACGGTGACCTCACCGGCCGCGAGAACGTCTATCTGAACGGGTCGATCCTCGGGTTCTCCAAGGCTCAAGTCGATCGGATCTTCGATGACATCGTCGAGTTCGCCGAGCTCGGGGACTTCATCGACAACCAGGTCAAGCACTTCTCGTCGGGTATGTACGCCCGGCTCGGGTTCGCCGTCGCCATCAACGTCGAGCCGGACATCCTGGTGATCGACGAGGTGTTGTCGGTGGGTGACGAGGCCTTCCAGCGCAAGTGCATCGAACGGATCAAGCAGTTCCAGCGCAGCGGACGCACCATCCTCGTCGTGAGTCACGCCGCCGAGCTGATCCGTCAGATCGCCGACCGCGCCGCAGTGCTCGACCACGGCCGCATCGTCGACATCGCAGCTCCCGGCGAGGCGATCCGCACCTTTCGCGAGACGCTCACCAAACGCGGCATCCAAATCCCCGATGAGTCGCTCCTCGAACCACCACCGTCACTCGTGGCACCAGCCGGCGAGACGGCTGCGGGCCCGAGGTGGAGCGGACCTCCGTCAGGCTCGGTTCCGGCGATCACTGTCGACAAGGCAGTGCAGATCACCGGGGTACGGGTCGAGTACCCCGACCCCGAATCGCGCTACCTCATGCCCGACCAGCCGATGCGCGTTCGCATCGACTACATCGCGCCCGAGCGGATCGACGACATCGCGTTCTCCCTCGAGGCCCACGACGAGGACGCGAAGCTCATCATCGCAACCGACACCGAGACGGTGGGCATGCCAGTCCACGCAGTCGAAGGCGTCGGCGCCCTGTGCTTCGACATGGACCGGGTGCCACTGCTCGACGGCACCTACCTGCTGACCGTCGTCGCCCAGACCCGCGACGGGGGAACGACGTGGGACCGGCGCGACCAGGAGGACCGGTTCGAGGTGATGAACCCGACCCGTGAGCGTGGAGTCGTCCACATCCCTCTCACGGTCGTCCACTACTTCCAGGGCGCGGTGCCTACCTAGTTCTGCCTCCGAGCAGCACCGGTCGGTGAGAAGACGAACATCGTTCCTCGCGCCGGGAAGCGGCTGATCTCCGGAGCGAACCGCTTCTGGATGAGGGATTCGGCCTCCGTGCAACGAAGGAGCCCCTGGTCCTCGAAGGCCTTGGTCCACCACGAGGCATCGGCCCAGATCAGGTGGCCCCACTGCGGGAAACCTGACTCGTCGACCTGGAGGTGACGGAAGGGCTGACCGGCCTCGCTGTCACGCCGCCATTCGTCGGTCCAGATGCTGAACCGTTCGCCGAGCACGGCATCGGGCCCGAACGCCGGGATGTTGGCTATGACGATCCCGTCATCTTCGAGATGCTGGCGGACGTTCTGGATGGCCTTGCCGATGTCTCGCGGGTGGAGGTGCTCGAAGACGTCGAACCCGGCGACGATGTCGAAACGGCTGTCGAGGGACATGTGCTCCAGTTGTCCGACATGGATGGCCCCGCGGATCGCATCGGAGGCACGGATGCGGGCCGAGACGCTCAGATCGAGCCCTGCAACCTCGGCAACTCCCCGATCTTGGAGATGCTCGAGCAGGGCGCCGGTCGAGCAGCCGACTTCGAGCACGCGGCGCGGATCGAACAGGAGCAAGAGGTTCGCCAGGAACCGCTTGTCGTCGTCGAGGCCTTGGGTCCATCCGGATGGCCGCTCGTAGAAGCCCGTCTCCAGGATCGTCTGGTGGATCCAGTCCATGCGTTCCGCCGAGTTCGCGACGTACATCTCCACGCGTGCACCATCGTCGGAGTCGAGGTGGACATAGGCGCCGGGGTTCAGGCTCCGGATGTCCGGCATGGCGAAGTGGCGCCGAAAGACAAAGGCCGCGTGCTCGGTCGAGTCCACCAGGGTCAGCAGGAAGTCCTCTCGGCGAAGGGCCCCCTTCTGCAGCAGGTCGCCGTAGTAATCGAGGCCGTGTTCGTCGACCTCGCGGCCCAAGACGACCTGATAGGCGCGCGATACGAAGGCGTGGATGCTGCGGACATCCGGCAAGGAGCTCGCTCGGGGCCACATCGCTCGTGCTCTCCTCGCGGCCGCACCTGCCCGGCGAAGCGGGCGAGATCTGAGCGCGACGAGCGAATCGTTCCGGCGCATCGACCAAGACCGTAACCGTCTGCGGTCTCGCCTCGTTCACTCTGGCGCACAGGGTCTCCGCGCTACCGGGTGGCACCCGGATCGAGCGCCGGGAGGCCGTCGATGCTGGTTGTGTTCTTCTCCACCCGGTAGGCGTCGAGGCCATCCTGTCCCTTGCGCTCGGCCCAGTCGATCAGCGTCGGTCGGTCGCCTTCGTAGGTCATGAACGGCAACGAGAACCCACATGACGTGGACACGCGCGCAACGTCGACAACGATCACAGAGCGGGCCCCGACCAGGTTCGGGAAACGCGACGACAGTTCCGTCCACCGCCGGTCGCCCGGAGTGATCACGGCACCGCGTCCGTGCAGGCGCACTATGCGAGGTGGCCCTTCGAAAGCTGTGAACAGCAGCGTTATCCGGCCGTTCTCGCGGAGATGGGCGATCGTCTCGGCACCGCTGCCGGTGAGGTCGAGGTATGCCACGCAGGTGGGGCTGAGCGTGCGGAAGCAGTCATGGCCCTTGGGGGACACGTTCACGTGGCCGTCGGCAGACAAGGGGGCGGTCGCCACGAAGAAGACATGCTGAGCGAGCAGCCAACGAGCGAGATCGTCCGGGATGACGTCGTACGTGCGGGCCATGGATCCTCCGAGATCGAGGTGGTTCGTTGCCTCAGCCGAGCGCGACGGTCGTCTCGCTCATCGCCTCGAGCCCCGCTGCCGCGGCCTGCTTGGCGTGGTAGCTGGACCTGGTGAGCGGACTGGCTTCGATGTGACCGATGCCCATCGCCTCACCGATGTGCTTCATGCGGGTGAGCTCTTCGGGCGTCCACCAACGGGCGACCGGCAGGTGGTGGCTGGTCGGCCGCAGGTACTGGCCGATGGTCACGATGTCCACGCCGACTCCCCGAAGGTCGGCGAGCGTGGCGACCACTTCGTCGTCGGTCTCCCCCATGCCAGCGATGACGCTCGTCTTCGTGACGAGCCCGGCCGCCTTCGCCCGAGCTAGCACCCCGAGGCTGCGGGCATAGGACGCCGACGGCCGGACAGCCCGCTGCAAGCGGGCGACGGTCTCGATGTTGTGGTTGAGCACATCGGGAAGTGCTTCGAACACGACGGCGAGGGACTCGGGATCGCCCTTGCAATCGGGGATCAGCACCTCGACCTGCACCGCAGGGGTCCGCTGGCGGATCTCGGCGATCGTGTCGGCGAACGCCCGCGCGCCACCATCAGGTAGGTCATCACGGGCCACTGCGGTGATCACCGCGAAGTCGAGTCCCAACTGCCGCACCGCCTCGGCGACCCGAGCCGGTTCAGCGGGATCTTGCGCCTCGGGGTGACGGGTGTCGACCAGGCAGAAGCCGCAGGCCCGGGTGCAACGCTCGCCGTTGATCATGAACGTCGCCGTGCCGTCCGCCCAACACTCGAAGATGTTCGGGCAGCCGGCCTCCTCGCACACCGTGACAAGCCCGAGATCGCGCATCGTGCGCTTCAGTCGTAGGTAGTCCGGCCCGATCCGGCTCTTCGCGCGTATCCACGAGGGCTTGCGCTCAGCGAGGGCGACACCCTCGGTCACCCCGGCCTCGGCCAGCCGGCCCAGCAAACGGATGGACGGACCACGCTCAGGACTCGCCTCACCGGGCTCCCTGCCGGGTCCGGCGCCTCGACTGAACGGCGCGAGGTCGGAGGCCCGCTGGCGCCAAGCCACGTCTTGACGGTCGTAACCTCCCCCACCCCACCGAGCGACCGCCCTGGCGACCAGGGCGTCGACCACCTCCCGCATGGTCGCGTCCACACCTTCTGCGACGAGCGAGGTGACCGCCTTGTCGGTGATGCCACAGGGCACTATGTGGTCGAACATCGTGAGGTCGGGTGCGACATTGAGCGCGAAGCCATGCAGGGTACGGCCCCGGGTGAGGCGCACCCCGACTGCACAGATCTTGCGAGGCACGCCATCCGCGTCCACCCAGACGCCCGGGTAACCGCCGAGGCGAGACGCTGGGAGGCCCAGGTCGGCCAGCGTGTCGATCACCAGCTGCTCGATCCCGGCGACGTAGGCGACGGTGTCGGCCATGTCACCGCCTGCTTTGCCGGGCAGGTGCAACACCGGGTAGCCGACGAGCTGCCCAGGTCCGTGAAACGTGACGTCGCCGCCCCGGTCGGTGCGAACCAGCTCGGCGCCGACCGACGTCGGGTCAACCAAGACATGACTCGGATCGGCCCGCACACCGAGCGTGTAGACGTCATCGTGCTCGAGCAGGAGCAGATGGTCATCGGTGGCCTGGTCGAACAGCCCGTGCTGCAGGGCCCAGGCATCCTGGAAGCGCACCCGGCCCAGCCACCGCACGTGAAGAGGTCGGCTTCCTGGACCAGGGCTCGAGCTCACCGCCCCATCATGCCGGGTCTGAGCGTCGATGGACCCCTCGATGACCACGGATGGCTATTGCCGCGCCCAAGGCCCGAACCTACGCTCGCCACACCGCTGTCCGGCGGGCGAAAGGGGAGAGGGCTCGATGCAACAGCTCACCGGGATGGACGCCACGTTCCTCCACATGGAGACACCTTCCACGCAGGGCCACGTCGGATCGCTCACCATCTTCGACGCCGAGAGCGCGAAAGTTGCGTTCGGGTTCGAGGAGATCAAGGCCATCCTCGAGGAACGGCTGCACCTCGCACCACCGCTGCGACGGCGCTTGGTGGAGGTCCCGTTCGGGATCGACCAGCCCTACTGGATCGAGGATCCCGACTTCGACCTCGACTTCCACGTTCGCGAGATCGCCCTTCCCCCGCCCGGCGACGAACGCCAGCTCGCCCGACAGATCGCGCGTCTGCACGAGCGCCCGCTCGACCGCAGTCATCCGCTGTGGGAGCTGTACGTCATCTGGGGCTTGGCCGACGGCCACGTTGCTCAGTACACGAAGATCCACCACTCGGCCATCGACGGTGTGTCCGGCGCCGAGCTGCTGGCAGTGCTGCTCGACATCGAGGCCGAGCCCCGCAAGGTGGATCCTCCGACCGAGCCGTGGCAACCCGATGCCGAGCCGAGCCAGGTCGACATGCTGAGGCATGGCATCGTCTCGCTGGTCACCCAGCCACTCAAGGCGCTCCGCTTCCAGCGGCGCACCCTCCAGGCGATGGGCCGTCAAGATGTCGGCAGCCAGGCGCTCGCGGCAGTGCTGCCCGCCACCGCCAACCTCGGTGCCGTCGGCCTGGCGATCGTCGACCGCGTGGTGTCCAGCCGGTTGCCCAAGCCGGTCAACAAGGAGGGCCACGTGATGGAGCGGCCGCCATTGCGAGCGCCGCGCACGATCTTCAACCAGACCATCAGCGCACACCGGCGGTTCTCGTTCGGCTCGCTGTCACTCGACACCGCGAAGGAGGTCAAGAACACGTTCGGCGTCACCGTGAACGATGTCATCCTCGCCATCTGTGGCGGCGGGTTGCGCCGGTACCTCGAGGAGCGGGGCGAGCTACCGGAAGAGTCGATGCTCGCCATGATCCCGGTCTCGGTGCGCACCGAGGAACTGAAGGGCGCGATGGGCAACCAGGTTTCGGCGATGATCGCCACCCTTGCCACCGACGAAGCTGATCCGGTCCTACGGTTGCAGGCCATCCACGAGGCGATGCTGGCGGCCAAGGAGCAGCACAAGGCGATACCCGCCGAACTGCTCCAGGACTACACGCAGTTCGCCACGCCGGCGCTCGCCGCCCGAGCGGCGCGCGCAGTGGCACGCGCCAAGGTCGCCGACCGGATGAACCCGCCGTTCAACGTCACGGTCTCCAACATCCCCGGGCCGAACTTCCCGCTGTACGGCGCCGGCGCACGCCTCGTCGGCAGCTACCCGGTGTCGGCCATCGCCGACGGCATCGGACTCAACATCACAGTGATGAGCTACATGGGAGATCTGGACTTCGGGATCGTCGCCTGCCGCGAGATGATGCCCGACGCCTGGCCGCTGATGGACGACCTCCGCGACTCCCTCGACGAGCTGGCCAAGGCCGCCCAGACCGTTCTTTGAAGCCGCAACACCACCCCATACCGAGGCTGCGGCTTCAAAGAACAGGTTTCACATCTCGGCTTCCCAGTCTCTCGTCTGCAGGATCTCCCTGACCTGGCCGAGGAACGCTGCCGCATAGGCCCCGTCGAAGGCGCGGTGATCCCAGCCGAGCGTGAGGTTGCCGACCGAATGGATGGCTATCGACTCGCCGCCGGACTGGTCGGTCACCACCACGGGACGGCGGATGACCGCCTCCGTCGACACGATGATCACCTGCGGTTGATTGATGATCGGCAGCAAGAGCATGTTGCCGCTGCTCCCGACGTTGGTGATGGTGACAGTTCCCCCGGTGATGTCGTCAGCGGAGAGCTTCTTGGTCCGTGAGCGCTCGGCCAGCTCGGCGAGGTCCCGAGCGAGCGCCTGCAACCGCTTCTCGCCGGCATGATGGATCACCGGGACGATGAGACCCTCGTAGTCGAGGTCCACGGCGATGCCCAGATGCACGTCGCCGTGAACGATCAGCTCACCCTCGCCCACAGACGCGTTCACGTGAGGGAAATCCCCGATGGCGTCGATGAGCGCACGGGCGATGAACGGCAGGTAGGTCAGCGAGGAGCCGTGCTCAGCACGGAACCGGTCCTTGTGGGCTCGACGGGCTCGCTCCACCCCCTCGTAGTCCACCTCCATGGTGATGTAGGCATGTGGCGAGGTGGCCTTGGACCGGACCATGTGCTCGGCGGTGCGGCGCCGGATGTTGTTGAACCGCTCGACGGTGTCGCCGCCTCTGCCTTCCACCTGGGCGGGTGCGGCGCGCTCGGAGCCCGGTGAAGGAGCCGGCGTGGGGCCGCTCGGGCCGCTCGGGCTGGGTGTCGCGCGCTTCGGGGCACGCGCCGTTGCGTCACCTTGTCCGGCGCCACCGCCCTGTTGCAGGTGGCGTTCGACGTCGGCCCGGGTGATGCGCCCGCCTGCGCCGGTGCCCTCGATCTCAGCCGGCTTCAACCCCTTCTCGTTGACCAGTCGACGCACCAACGGTGACAGCAACACGCCCTCGGCCTGCTGCCCCGACGGAGCGGATGCAGGGGTCTCGGTCTCCGACGGGGCTGCGGCGGACGAGTCGGTCGCGACCTCTGGGCTGGCTTCGGTCTCGGCGGTCGCGCTCGGGCCATCCGCCGGGTCGGCTTCGCCCTCTGCTGGCGGTGCCACCTCGTCGACGGTCGCCGGAGCCGCTTCGGTCTCAGCGGCTGCGGCCCCCGGTTCGGCCGAGGGGTCGGCTGCTGCACCACCGCCGTCCCCGGACGGTTCGGATGCCACCACCGCCAGCCGAGTGCCGACATCGACGGTTTCCCCTTCGGGGACGAGGATCTCGGTGACGTACCCGGCCACTGGCGAAGGCACCTCGGAGTCCACCTTGTCGGTCGAAACCTCGAACAGGATCTCGTCTTCGGCGATCTGGTCACCGACCTGCTTGAACCATTGGGTGATCGTGCCTTCGGTGACTGTCTCACCCAGTTGAGGCATCTCGATGTCGGCCATGACGCTCCTTGGTCGGTGCGGATTCAGCCGTGCAGGCCGCGGCCGGTGAGGGACAGCACCGTCTCGCCGAAGTTCTCCGACAACGACGGATGGGGCTGGATGAACTGCGCCACCTCGTCGATGGTGGCCTCCCAGTTCACTGCGAGATAGCCCTGGCCGAGCTGCTCGGTCACCCAAGGCCCGGCCATGTGGACTCCGAGGATCCGGCCCCCCGTGCCGTCGGGCAGTCTCTCGGCGATGACCTTCATCAAGCCTTCGGTCTCACCGACGATCAACGCCCGGCTGTTGCCGGTCCAGCGGTGCTTCGACACGACCACCTCATGGCCGGCATCCTTGGCTCCCTGTTCGGAGTGGCCAACGAAGGCCACCTCCGGATGGCAGTAGATGCACCATGCCACCCGGCCGTAGTCGACAGGCACCGCCGGCTCGCCGAGCAACTGCTTCACGACGAGGATCGCCTCGGCGAAGCCGACGTGGGCCAGGCCAGGCGTGGCGATCAGGTCACCGACGGCGAAGACCCCGTCGGTACCGGTGCGACAGAACTCGTCGACCACGACGAACCCACGCTCATCCACCTTCACCCCGGTGCGGTCGAGATCCAGGTTGTCCGACAGTGCCCGGCGACCGACCGAGACGATGACCGCGTCGACCTCCAGGGTCGAGCCGTCGCCGAGCTCGATGGAGGTGCCACCCTGGGACCTCGGCGTCTGGCCGGCGACCTTGACGCCGGTAC
>JBBSGQ010000084.1:0-10695 GCA_038253965.1 Acidimicrobiales bacterium
CAGCCGCACAACGCGAACTTCGACGCCGAGTAGGCCGCTTCATTGGCGATGCCGAGCCGGCCGCCGAGGCTTGACACGTTCACGATCACCCCACTCCCGCGTTCCAGCATGCGCGGGAGCACACCGAGCGACATCGCAACAGGCGAATGGAAGTTGGTACGCATCACGTCGGTGACAGTGGTGGCGTCGAGGAGCTGGACTGATCGGCGCATCGGGCGGCCGGCGTTGTTGACGAGCGCATCGAGCCCGCCGAACGTGTCCCAGGCTTCGATCGCCAGGTCGGCTGCAGCCGACGGGTCGGACAGATCCGCAACCCAGAGCCGGTGCCCCGGATCGGCGCCAGGCGAACGGTCCCGGCATGCGTCGAGCACCTCGGCGAGACGATCGGCGCGGCGCGCCACCAGGCCGACTATGGCTCCCCGCTCAGCCAGCAGGGGAGCCAGCGCGGCTCCGATACCTGACGACGAGCCCGTCACCAGCACCCGAGCGTGCTCCAGGGTGGGCAGCGCGCTCATCGCGTCGAGGCAGTCGCCGCGGCCCGGATCGCACCGCTGACCGCAGCGAGCAGGTCGTCGGTGGTGACTCCCATCAGCTCGTCGGCCTGCACCACGTCGCCGCCTTCGAACACGGACGCGATACGGGTCCGGAGTGCAGCCTCGTCGGCGGCGTCTGCTCCGGTCAGCGCGGTCGCGACGCGGTCGAGCGTGTCCGGGGGGGAGACGTGCATGTCTCCGGCCATCATCACGGCGGCCAGAGCGCCGTCTCCGCCGAGCGCGACTCCCGCGCGGCACAGCTTGCGACCCTTGTGGTTGGCCAGTCCGACCCTGCTTCCCGCCGGCGCGGTGGCTGCGAACCTCTCACTGGAGACCCGCCGGATCACGTCGTCGCTGCCGATCTTGCGCGAGATCTTGGCGAAGCCCTTCTGCTCGCCGTCGTTCAGCCCGGACGGCGCCAGCTCGATCCCGGCGTCGGCCATCGAGCCCACCAGCGCGTCACGCAGCGCCTCGTAGGTGACGGGTCGGCCCGCGACCTGTTCGGCATCGCACACGTACTCCGACATGTCCTTGACGACCTTGTCCTTGAACTTGTCGTCGGGGATGCGCACGACCTGCAGGTACGTGGTGAGGTCGGGACGGCGCAGGTTGAGGAACCCGCCTACCGAATCGCAGCCCACCACGTCCTGCGCGGAGAGAGCGCCGAGCTTGCGGCCGTGCCAGCGCAGATCCGAAGAGCCTTCGAACTCCACGTCACCGAGGCCGACCCGATCGAGGGCATCCATGAGCACTGTCTGGAACCGGCGAAGCTCGGAATCGAGGTCGGCGGCGTAGCCCTTCGGGAGCAGGAAGCCCCACATCATCGAGCACTCGCGCTCGTAGTACACGGTGCCTCCGCCGTAGACCTGACGGCGTACGACGTCGATGCCCAGCTCGGTGCACCGGGCGAGGTCGAGCGTCGAGTCGACGTCGTCGAACCACCCGACATTCAGGTGCGTGCTCCCCCACACGCTGGTCTGGGCGATCGGCTCCCCCGACATGGCGACAGAGCGCACCAGTACCGGCATCACCGAAGCGTTCTCGTAGGGTCCCTGACGGTCAAGATCCAGCCATCGCCAGCGCTCCCCCACGGCCGAACCATACCCTGACACCCGCGTCAGGTCGTCGGGCTACGATCCGCCGATGGCGAGCTCGCCCGAAGAGGGCATCCGCCGAACGCTCGTGCAATACGCGCAGTTGTGCGACGACGGCCGCTTCAACGAATGGGCCGATCTGTTCACCCCGGATGCACGGGTCCATGTGATGGGCTCGACCCAGTCCGGGCGATCGACGGTGCAGGCGTGGATCGAAGCCGTGCAGGCGCCGGACGCCCGTGGTCGCCATGGCGTGTTCGCACCCGTGATCGACATCGGTGCCGACGGACGTACCGCCTGGGCGTGGACCGACTACCTCTTCTTCGACCGCACCGGCAAGGTCACCTCGACCGGCAGGTACCACGACGAGCTCGTGCTCGGTGCTGACGGCCGCTGGCGGTTCTCACTACGAGAGATCGTGTTCCAGGGCGGCACTCCCCAGCTCACCCAGCCCCCGGCCGCCGGGACCTGACCGTAGGTCAGCCGCTGCCCGGGTAGCCGCCTCCGCCGTACTCGGCGTCCAAGGCGGCGTAGTCGATCGGCCAGCCGAGGCGCGGTAGCGGTAGAGCGCGGAACACCACCGATCTCGGCTTCTTGTACGAGGCGATCTTGCTGCGCACGTGCTCGATGATCTGCGCCTCGGTGGCCGTCGCGCCGTCCTTCAGCACGACCACAGCTCGCACGGATTGCTGCCAGGTCGGATCGGGCACGCCGATCACCGCGGCCTCCCGAACCGCAGGGTGCGAACCGAGTGCAGCCTCCACCTCGGCGGGATAGATGTTCTCGGCCGCGGACTTGATCAGCCGCCCCTTCGGGCCGATGAAGCTGAGCGAGCCGTCGGCCTCGCGGCGCCCGAGGTCACCGGTGTGATGCCAGCCACCCGCCTGGCGACGAGAAGTCTCCTCGGGACGGTTGCGGTAGCCGCTCATCACCTGAGGCCCGCGCGCAACGATCTCACCGGTCTCGCCCGGCGCGACCTCGGCGCCATCGGGATCGACGATCCGCACGGCGGCCATCGGTGAGGCTCGCCCGGCTCCGCCTTCGCACTCGCCGCCGACCGCGTTGTAGCTCAGCATGCCCATGACCTCGGTCTGCCCGAACCCCGCAGGCCTCACCGCCCACGGCGAATCGTCAACGGTGATCATCTCGTTCCATGCCGACCGGCCGCGGAACGTGCGCAGACTCGACAGGTCGTACCTCCGATCCTCGTTGACCTCGAGGATCTGGTCGATGGTGGGTCCCATGAGGAAGGCGCCGGTGCACTGCTCGGCCTCGATCACGCGGCACAGCTCCGCGGCCTCCGGACGAGGGACGAACACGTTGGTCCCGGCGAACAGATAGGTCGCAAGCGTCGTCATGAGGGTCGCGACGTGGAACATCGGTCCAGAGTTGAGGTAGGCGTACGTGGCATCGATGCGTTGGAGGTTCGCCATCATCAGCGACTGCACGAGCACCGCCTGGTGGCTGAGCAGCGCGCCGTTCGGAGTGCCCAGGAAGGCTGCGGTGTAGAGCATCAGCACCGCGTCGGAGGGTTCCACCGCCAGGTCGGGATCATCTGGAGAGCCAGACCCGAGAAAGCTCTCGTAGCCATCCGGGTCGCCCTCGTCTGCATCGTGGCGGAGCCAGCGACCGCCGGCACCGGAGGCCTGGCGGGCAGCACGCACCGTCTCGCCCACCTCTTGCTCCTGCCAGATCACCACCTTGGCGTCAGCGTCACCCAGCACGAAGGCCAGTTCGTCGGCGCTCTGGCGCCAGTTGACCACGCACAACACAGCACCGAGCTTGGCCACCGCAGCCAGGCACTCGAGGATGCGTTGACTGTTCTGTCCGGTCCACAGCACCACGTCGCCTCGATCGACACGCGCGGTTCGTAGCGCGGTGGCCAGACGGTTCACCCGCTCGTCATGCTCGGGCCAGGTGAGACGCGAAGTTCCGTCAACCGATGCGAGGCGGTCGGGGTAGTTGCGCCGGTGCTCTCGCGGCACATCGGCCAGGGAGAAGGCGTGCAACCTGTCCATCAGCGGTTGGTGTCGGTGGAGGTCCAGCCGATGCGATCGAGGAAGTGGCGCACCAGAGCGGTGGTCGAGCGGGGATTGTCGCCTGCCGCGAGGTGGCCGGCCTTCTCGACTATCGCCAGCTCGGCGTCGGGGATGAGGTCGACCAGCTCGTCGGCACCGTCGCCTGACAGCACATCGCTCTGTTCGCCCCGCAGCACGAGCACTGGGCACAGGAGCCGTCCCGCGGCGTCCTCGATCCCGTCGAGCACGCTGTCCAGGTCGTCGGCCGGATGGGGGAGGTCGATCCCGTCTGCTTTGGCTTCCCGCACCCGCCGCCCCATCCCGTGCTTCCACTCCCACCGGCCGTCGGTTCGCTGGCGCAGGTTGCGGGTCAGCGACTCGGGCCGGACCGCCTTGCGTTGCGGGAGGTATTCGCTGATGGCGGCCGCGGCCTCGTCGATGGTGGCGAACGACTCGTGAGCGGTCATGAAGTCGACGATCCGACGCACCCCTTCGGGCTCGAGCTTGTGACCGACGTCGATCAACGCGATGCCGGCAACGCGGTCAGGATCCTGATCGGCGAGCACGATCGAGGTCATGCCGCCGAGCGACGCCCCGACGGCCGCCACTCGCTCCATCCCGAACGCGTCGAGCAGCGGCGGCACCGTCGATGCGATGAGACCGGGCATGGTCATGTTGCCGAGATCACCCGTTGCCGGATCGGAGTCGCCGTGGCCGGGTAGGTCGGGCGCCAGCACGTGCGCTACGCCGGCGAGGGCTGAGCCGAGGTCTTCGTACATGTAGGCGGTCTGACCGCCGCCATGCAGGCACAGCACGGCAGGCAGACCACGGTGTCCCCACTCCAGGTAATGCACCTGCCTGCCGGCGACCATGACGAAGCCACTGCGGCCGCCGGTCGGCACATCGTGGCGGGGCACCTCGGTCATCTCGTCGTCTCCGGCGGCGGTGGCAACGCGTTCTTGAGCACCTTGCCCGTCGCGTTGCGGGGCAAGGCATCGATGAACCACACGTGCCGGGGGACCTTGTAGTCGGCGAGACGCTCGCGGCAGAACAGCGTCAGCTCCTCGACGGTGAGCGTCTGGCCGGGCTGGGCGACCACGAACGCGCCGACATCCTCGCCGAGCACGTCATGGGGCACGCCCACGACTGCCGCCTCCAGCACGCTTCCGTGCTCGTACAGAACGTTCTCGACCTCGGTGGCGGCGATGTTGTTGCCCCCTCGGATCACGATGTCCTTCTGACGGCCCTTGATGTAGAGGTAGCCGTCGTCGTCGAGCATCCCCAGGTCGCCCGACCGCAGCCACTCGCCGGTCCAGGTGCGAGCAGTGGCGTCAGGGTCGCGGTAGTACTCGCGGTGGTGCTCGCCCACCTTGATGAGCACCTCACCTACCTGCCCCGGCAGAAGGGGTTCTCCGTCGTCGCCGGCTATGCGGATCTCGGTCGGCGGCATCACGATGCCCACCGATCCCTCGTGGCTGTCGAGCGCACCTGGCGGCAGAAACGTGAACGCGCTGCCAGCTTCGGTCATCGAGTAGTTGTTGGTCACCGTTGCCTGTGGGAGCCGATCGACGAGCCGCCGGTGGATGGTGGGGGCAAGGGGCGCCGAACCGATCGACACCAGCGTGAGGCTGGTGAGATCGGCTGTCACCCATCGGTCGTGGCCGACGAGCAGCTGGGCCATGGCCGGCACCAGGAACGCGCAGGTCGGACGGCGCTGCTCTACGGCATCGAGCCAGGCGTCGACGTCGAAGCGAGGAAGGTAGGTCCCCTGCATGCCCATCTTCATCGGGTTGTAGATGAACGTGATGCCGGCGAAGCTCGACAGGGGCGAGCAGTGGATCCACGCGGCACCTGACCATGGCGGCTCACCGTTCGCGATGAGATGGGTGTCGCGGTGCCGCACGGCGATGCCCTTGGGTAGCCCGGTCGTGCCCGACGTGTACATGATGTCGGCCAGGTCGCCGTCGTCGAGCGGCACCTGGAAGGCGCTGTCGTCCCGATCGAGGTTTGCCGTCCACGCGTCGTCATCGTCGGCGACGAGGAGAAGGCGCAGCGGTGCCACGTCCTGTACAGCGGCGGTGAGCGTGGGCTCGAGCGCGGCCGAAGTGATGGCTGCGACCGGGGCGGCATGGCCGAGGATCGCCGCGAGCTCGCGGTCGGTGAGGCGCACGTTGGTGGGCACCGCCACCGCCCCTGCTTTGTGGATGGCGGCATAGGCAATGATCCAGCGCAGGAGGTGCTCGCCGTCGAGGTGCACGACAACGCGCTCGCCCGGGCCGATCCCGGCACGCACGAGCCCCCGGGCCAGACGGTTGGATCCGGCCTCCCACTCCCGGAACGTGATCGGTTCCCCGGTGGCCAGGTCGACATAGGCGACCTCGTCACCGACCTTGTCGGCCATCCACCGCAGCTGATCAACCTGCAACGCCACGGCGACGGCCGTCTACTCGCCGAAGCCGGGGGCCGGCAGGAGTGATCCGTGCAGGCCGAAGAGATCGCTGCGTCGATCCTCCAGATCGGTCACCGTCCACCGGACGCCCTCGTTGTCGATGCGGCCGACCCTGTGCCAGCCGTGCATGAGGTGCACCTTGTCACCGCTCACCACGATGACCTGCCCGGTGATGTCGGCGGCGGCGTCGCTGGCCAGCCAGGCCACGACCGGGGCGATGTTGACCGGATCCCACTCGTCGAACTCGCCCTCGGCGGGCACGAGCGCTCCGAGCACCGTCTCGGTCATGCGGGTACGGGCCCGGGGCGCTATGGCGTTGACGGTCACGCCGTACTTGGCCAACTCGCGACCGAGGATCACGGTCAGCGAGGCGATGCCGGCCTTGGCCGACGCGTAGTTGGCCTGTCCGGCCAGCCCGTACAGGCCCGACTCGCTGGCGGTGTTGATGATCCGGCCCCTCACCGCTTCACCACCTTTGGCCCGCTCCCGCCAGTGGATGCCGGCGAAGTGGGCCGCCACGAAGTGACCCTTGAGATGGACCCGCAGCACGTCATCCCACTGCGCCTCGGTCATCGAGAAGCTCATCGCGTCGCGCAGGATGCCTGCGTTGTTGACCAGGACGTCGAGCCGTCCTTCGGCGGCCACCACATCGGCGACCGCTGCTTCCGCGCCGGCCCAGGTGGACACGTCGTGGCTGTCGATCCGGGCGGCCCCCCCAGCCGCCCGGATGTCGGCCACCACGTCGCCAGCCACGTCGCTGTCGACGTCGTTCACGGTGACCCGGGCGCCCTCGGCAGCCAGCAGGATCGCTTCCTCGCGACCGATGCCCCGGCCGGCCCCCGTGACGATCGCGACCTTGCCGTCGAGCACTCCCATGCACCCTCCGTCGGTGATCATGGTCCGGCCGGGGACTGTATATGACACGCGCGTCAGGTACGCTGGCCGCCGTCTCGGACCCCGTCCTTGCACGCGGTGGTCCGCTCCAGGAGGGTCCCATGCAGGATGCAGGGAACGATGCCGTCGTCATAGGCGCGGTCCGTACTGCCATCGCCGACGCGTACCGAGGAAGCCTGGCGAACGTGTCGATCCATGAGTTGGCCAACACGGTGGTGGCCGAGGTGCTGGAGCGATCCGGCGTGGCGACTGCCGACGTCGACGATCTCGTGCTCGGCGAGGTGTTGCACGGCGGAGGCGACATCGCGCGCCACGTCGCGGTTGAGCTCGGCCTCACCGACGTCCCCGGTCTCGCAGTGC
Source organism: Acidimicrobiales bacterium (assembly GCA_038253965.1). Taxonomy (GTDB): domain Bacteria; phylum Actinomycetota; class Acidimicrobiia; order Acidimicrobiales; family Iamiaceae; genus JBBSGQ01. The sequence continues at coordinate 7,349 of JBBSGQ010000084.1, forward strand.
AGCGTCAATGCGCCACCGGGATGTCCGCCCTCACGGTGGCTGCCGCAGAGATCATGGCGGGCATGAACCGGGTGGCCGTGACCGGCGGGGCGGCACAGATGACCCAGTCGCCGGTGAGCTTCATGAAGTCGCCTCTGCCGTGGATGGGCATGCAGCAGTGGCTCTCGCCTTCGCACGCCGACCGGCCCGAGGCCCCGAACATGAACATGATGGTGACAGTCGGCGAGAACACAGCCCGGTCGGTCGGCGTCACTCGCCGGGAGATGGACGAATGGTCGCTCGGCTCGCATCGCAAGGCGATCGCTGCGATCGACGATGGTCGCATGTCGCCCGAGATCGTGCCCGTCAAGGTGCCCGGGCGCGACGGCGTGACGCTGTTCGAGATCGACGAACATCCTCGGCGCGACACGTCTGGGGAGAAGCTGGCAGCGCTCCGCGTGTTGTCGGGTGTGGCCGACGGCACCATCACCGCTGGCAACTCGTCTCCCGTCAACGACGCAGCAGCGGCGCTGGTCGTGGCCCGCCGCGATTGGGCCGCAGCCCACGGTTCCGACGTGTTGGCCACGGTGCGCTCATGGGCTGCGGTCGGGGTCGATCCGTCGGACACCGGCCTCGCGCCGACGAAAGCCATTCCCAAGGCGCTCGAGCGGGCCGGTATGACCCTCGCCGATGTTGACCTCTTCGAGATCAATGAGGCGTTCGCATCGATGACGGTCGGCACCATCCGAACGCTCGACCTCGATCCTGAGATCGTCAACGTCAACGGAGGAGCTGTCGCTCTCGGACATCCCGTGGCCTGCTCCGGAGCGCGGATCGTGGTCACGCTCATCCACGAGCTCCGCAGAAGGGGCGGAGGCGTAGGCGTTGCCGCGCTCTGTGCCGGTGGGGGCATGGGCATGGCCGCGGTTCTCGAGGTGCCTGCGGCGTGAACCGGCCGGCCGCCGAGTTGGTGGCACTCGGCGCATCGGCTCTGGGTGACGGCGGGGCCAGGACACTCGGCCCCGCGCTCCGGCCGGCGTGGCCAGGAGCGACGCTCGCCGGTCCGGCATTCACGGTCACAGCCGGGGTGGGCGACAACCTGGCGTTGCACACCGCCGTCGCCCGGGCCCCGCAGGGTTCAGTCCTCGTGGTGGATGCGTCACGTGCACCCGCGTATGGGTACTGGGGAGAGGTGTTGACGACCGCAGCGATGGCCCGCAACATCGCTGGCTTGGTGATCGACGGCGGCGTCCGCGACGTCGACGCCGTCGCCGGCCGGAGGTTCCCGGTGTTCTCGACGCTCATCGCCCACCGCGGGACCACCAAGCTGGGAGGAGACGGGTCGGTCGGCGCAACGGTCGTGGTGGCCGGCGCGGCTGTGAGTCCTGGTGACTGGGTGGTGGGTGACGCCGACGGCGTGAGCGTCGTGCCGCCGGCCGACCTCGCGGCGGTGCTCGTCGCGTCCCGGGCGCAGGTCTCCCGCGAAGCGGAGCTGAGGACGGCTCTCGATGCGGGAAAGACGACCATCGAGCTGCTCGGTCTCGACCCGTCTGCTGTGGCGATCGCGAGCGACTGACCCACGGCTCGGACCGAGCGCGACAGCCGCCGGCTCCATCTCTTTGTCTGACTACTCGGCGACGACCCGTTTCAACTTGTAGCCGGACCTGGCAAGGGTGTCGCGGTCGAGCACGTCGACCGTGGCTTCCAGCTTGAGCGCGTCGTGCACCGCCTCGCGGACCTGGCCGGCGAGTTGAGCCCGACGATCGTCGGCGGGTCGGCCCTCATCTGCGCTCACCTCGACCCGGATCCGGAGAGGGTTCGCAGAGCCATCGGGTTTGACCACCACGAACTCGAGCGTGGGCCGGGCCAGCTCGCTCACCCACCCCAGCGCCGTCGCCAGAGCGGACACCTGGAAGTGCACGCATTGGCAGGTGAGCAGGTCCGAGAAGCGCCCGCCCCAGAAGCCGCGCCGGCTCGTCTCGCCGAGGGGGCAGTCGCCCGACTCCAACATCGCGGCCTCTTCGAGGTCGTAGCGGAGCAGGCCGCTGTCACGATCGAGCGTGCTCACCACGAGGTTGCCCCACTGGCCCTCGGCCACGTCGCAGCCCGTCGCCGGATCGATGGCCTGGACGATCGCCCAATCCTCGTGGAGATGGGCGCCGTCGCAAGCCGAGTCCGGACCGCCGAGATAGGCGAAGCACTCGATCCCCGCGGTCATCAGCGGCATGAGGCCGCGCCCGAAGCCACCCATCGAGAAGGCCGGGAACCCACAGTCGACCTGGAGGTCGACACCCATCTTGTTCGCCACCTCCTGGAACCGGTGCTGGGAGAGCGTGACCATCTGCAGGTCCGGATGGATGCGTTGCCAGACCCGGATCGCCTGCTCGGCCAGCTCGTCGGTGTCAGGGGGGGGCACCCAGAGGTTGAGGAACCCGAAGTACTCGAGCGTGCCGGACAGCATCAGTCCGCCGCCGTAGAGGTACGCAGGATGGCAGTGGGTGACCGTTTGCCCGGGCCGCCATCCGTTGCGCCACCAGTTGCGGGCGGCCGACTCGTACTCGAGCCAGAGGTCGTGACGAGTGAGCACCGTGATGGTGGGCGTGCCCGTGGTGCCGGTGGACTGACCGATGCGCACGCACTTGGAGAGCGGCGCGAAGCGATAGTCACCGAGGGGTGGGTGCTCGGCCTCGCTGTCGCGCAACTCCTGCTTGCGGGTCACCGGGATGCGATTGATGTCGGCCAGATCAGTGATGTCGTCTGCCGACTCGACTCCGGCGTCAGCCAGCTTGCGGCCGAACAGGCCGGTCGGCGCGGCGAGCGCCATGGTGATGAGATCGCGCAGCCGAGTCAGCTGGAGCTCCGCCCGCCGATCGGTGGCCATGGTCTGCGCCTCGGGATCCCAGTGCTGTTGGGTGGGATCGCGCGTCGGCGGGCCCAACACTTCGACTCCGTAACTCGGCATGCGCAGATCCCTTTGGGCGGCGGCGGCGGATGGCCCCGCACGATACATTTCTCGACCTGACATGCGTGTCAGGAGTCGACCGGCCGGCAAAGGGGCGTCGTGGTCAGTGAGGTGACCGTCGGCATCGACATCGGTACCACCTCGGTGAAGGCCGTCGCGGTCGATGGCGATGGTCGGATCCTGGCGCGTGCGCGGGTCCCGCATCTCCTCAAGGCCGGACATGCCGGGGAGCTCGCTCACGATGTTGGCCTCGCATGGCGGGACGGCGTGAGGGACGCACTCGCCGAGGTGGCGTCGGGCCTCGATGTCTGTGCCGTGTCCGTGGCGGCGATGGTGCCTTCGCTGTGCGCGGTGGACGCCGGCGGACAGCCGTTGTCCGACGGGCTCCTCTACGGCGACGCACGAG
>JBBSGQ010000085.1:0-10595 GCA_038253965.1 Acidimicrobiales bacterium
CCTGGCCGCCGGATGCCGATCAGTGCAACGTTGAGTCGCTGCGCAACGATCCGGGATCGATCCTGCACCTCTACCGTCGACTTCTCGACGCCCGCCGCCACACCGAGGCGCTACGGCTCGGCCGACAGGAGCTTCTCGACTCACCGGACGGCGTGCTGTGCTGGAGGCGCACGTTCGGCGACCAACACCGGCTGATCGTCGTCAACTTCACCGGAGACCACATCGACACCCCGGTTCCCGGGTCGTGGACGGTCGTGATCGCCAGTGACGGCCATGGCGAAGCTCGCCCGTACGAAGCCGTCGTCAGACCCGACCAGGCTGTTCTGCTGGAGCCGGCCTGAAGCTGACGCTCGGGGTCAGTACCCGAGCGTCGGGTCGACAGCGCCCAGGAGAGGTTCGTCGCTCGCATACCGCCGCACGTTCTCGGTGATCCGCGCTCCGAGCAGCGGAGCGGCCATCTCCGCGGTGTTGCCGACGTGGGGAGTGATGACGCAGTTGGGCAGGGTCCAGAGCGGATGATCGGCGGGTAGCGGCTCGGGTTCGGTCACATCCAGCGCCGCGCCGCCGATCGTGCCGTCGCGCAACGCGGTGACGAGCGCGTTGGTGACGACGTGTGCTCCGCGAGCGACGTTCACCAACCAGGCGTGGGGTTCCATGGCCTTCAGCTCGACGTCGCCGATGATCCCGACCGTGTCAGGGACGAGCGGTAGGGCGAGCACGACGCCGTCGGCTCCCCGCAACGCTTGGACCAGGTGACCCGGGCCGACGACGGCATCCGCCCAGGGCATCGGCTCGGGGTGGCGGCGGACCACCGTGACGTGGGCTCGCAACGGTTCGAGCAATCGGAGCAGGACCTCGGCGATCCCGCCGCCGCCGACCACCGTGACCGATCCGTCGACGAGACTGGTGCCGCGTTGTTCGGACCAGTGGTCCACCCGTGCGTAGTGCGTGACCCCGCGCAGCCCGCTGAGCAACAGCGACAGGGCGAGCTCGGCCACCGGCTCGGCGTACACACCCTTGCCGCAGGTCCATCGGTGGCGCTCGTCCAGCACGTCGCGATAGGGCTCGACACCGGCCCATGGGAGCTGCACCCAGTTGATGGACGGATGCGCTCGGAGGAGCTCTTCCAACCCGGCGGGATCAGCGGGCGCAGACCACACGAGCGCGGTCGCCTCAGAGGGCGGGGCGAGCGCTGCGCCTCCGGCTCGCACGGCATCTGCCAGCCAGCTGTCGTGCTTCGCCGGAGCGAGATGGATGAGCGGAGTGCGTGACATGGATGCCGGAGCGTGTCAGGAGGACCCGTCGCGACACGAATCGCGTTCGCCGCAGATCCACCGTCCGCTGGAGTTGAGACCTGCCCGGTAGGCTGAGCACCACACCTTCCGAGAGGCGAGCCTTGTCCCGCTCACGAGCCTCGTCCGTCGGGGAAGAAGAAGTGGCACTCACCGTCGGCGTTCCTACCGAGGTGAAGAACAACGAGTCCCGGGTCGCCCTGACCCCCGACGGCGTGCGCGAGCTCTCCCAACACGGAGTTGACGTCCTCGTCCAGTCCGACGCAGGGCGCGAATCAGCGATCCTCGACGGCGAGTACGCATCGGCGGGCGCCGAGGTGGTGGCCACTGCTGCCGAGGTGTGGGGTCGAGCCGATCTGATCTGCAAGGTGAAGGAACCGCAGCCCGACGAGTTCGACCTGATGCGCGACGAGCTCGTCCTGTTCACCTACCTGCACCTGGCGGCTTATCCGGAGGTCGCCGACGAGCTGATCGACCGTGGCGTGACGGGTGTGGCGTACGAGACCGTGCAACTCACCACGGGTGCCTTGCCATTGCTCGCGCCGATGAGTGAGGTGGCGGGACGCATGGCCACCCAGATCGGTGCCCACTACCTCGAGCGGTCGAGTGGCGGGCGGGGCGTGCTCCTCGGCGGCGCTCCTGGCGTCCACCCGGGTCGGGTCGTGGTGCTCGGCGCCGGCAACGTCGGTTGGAACGCCGCGTGGATCGCCGCCGGCATGGAGGCCGAGGTGCTGCTGCTCGATCGCGACCTCGACCGGCTCCGGTTCACCGACCAGATCCACCGTGGTCGCATCATGACCCTCGCCTCGAACCGGGGTGCGGTGGAGCGGGCCGTGGCGGAGGCCGATCTGGTGATCGGCGCGGTCCTGGTTGCCGGCGGGCGGGCTCCGGTGGTCATCGACGCGTCCATGGTGGCTGGCATGCGAGAGGGCGCGGTGATCGTCGACGTGGCGGTCGACCAGGGCGGTTGCATCGAAACCACTCACGAGACCACCCATGACGATCCGGTCTACGAGGTCCACGGTGTCCTGCACTATGCGGTCGGGAACATCCCGGGCGCAGTGCCCAACACCTCCACCTACGCACTTACCAACGCCACCCTCCCCTACCTCGTGGATCTTGCGGTGCACGGGCTGGCGGCGGCGGTCGAGCGCGACCCGGCGCTCGCGTCCGGCGTCAACGTCCACGCCGGTGCGATCACCCATGCCACAGTCGCCGACGCGCTCGGCCGCCAGCACGTGGAGCTCGCCGCGGCGTTGGCCAGTTGATCGCAGAATCTTGACCCGCGGGTCAAGATCGCAGCCAGACAGTCGGTAGGCTCGCTCGTCGTGACTGAGGCGCCCCCGACCGACGATCTCGCCTGCGACGACGCCGAGGACGCCGAAGACGCGTTGCTCGAGGGAGGCCGGGGGTTCACGCCGGGCACGGCTCGCTCGGCCTGGACGCACCCGACGTTCCGCACAGTCTACCTCGGCGCGTTCGCCTCCAACATCGGCACGTGGATGCAGAACGTCGTGCTCGGCGCGATCGCCTACGACCTCACGAAGTCGGGCGTGTTCGTCGGGCTGATCATCTTCGCCCAGCTCGGTCCGTTGCTGCTCTTGTCGATCGTCGGCGGGATGCTGGCCGATGCGGTGGACCGCAAGAAGCTGCTGATGATCCTCACCGTCGAGCAGGCTCTCTTCTCCGGCGTGCTCGGTCTGGTCATGATCGGCCAGGCTCCATCCAAGGCCTTGCTGTTCGGCATCACCCTGCTGATCGGCATCGGCAACGCGTTGTACGCACCCGTGTTCAGTGCCGTTCTCCCGGTACTCGTGCCGCGCCGGGACATGCCTGGCGCGATCTCGCTCAACTCGGCGCAGATGAACGGCTCGCGGGTCATCGGTCCGGTGATCGGAACGTTCCTGTACGCCCATTACGGCCCGAGTTGGGTCTTTGCTCTGAACGCCCTGAGCTATGCGACGGTCATCGTCGCCCTGACCCGGGTCACCCTTCCGAAGCCGCCGGCCAGTGGTACCCAGGGCCTGCACCGGCTGCTCGAAGGAGTGCGCGTCGCCAGGACGGATCGGGTGGTGGGCAGATGCCTGGTGGTCATCTTCGTGTTCTCTCTCTTGTGCCTGCCGTTCATCACCCAGATGCCGAAGATCGCCGGCGACGACCTTTCCATCGAGCCGAAGAGCTCGGCCTACGGCCTGCTCTATGCGGCCTTCGGCCTCGGCGCGGTTGTCGGTGCGCTGTCGATCGGCACCGTGTTCGCGAAGGCCTCGAAGCCGCGCCTCACGCGGGTCGGCCTGTTGGCGTTCGCGCTGTTCCTGACCGCCTTCGGGCTCCTGCGCTCGCCAGCACCCGCCTACCCGATCATCTTCGGGCTCGGGCTCGTCTACTTCGCGGTGGTCACGTCGCTGACCACCGTGCTCCAGCAGGATCTCGAGGACCGCGTCCGAGGCAAGGTGATGGCGCTGTGGATCATGGGCTTCGGTGGCACTGTGCCGTTCGGCGGTCTCGCCGGCGGCTGGGCGATCGAACAAGTGGGCATCACCCCGGTGCTGATCGGTGGTGCGGTCGTCGCCCTCGGGTTGGCGTGTTACGCCGACCTGCGTCCCCGCCAATCGACAGCCCCGACGCCGTCGATGTCCTGAGCCTCCCCCATTCTCGACGTGGCCGCGGACGTGCCCCGCTATTGCGTCGAGTTCGTCTCGTCCTCGGCCAGGAGTCGGGCGGCAAGTCGCTCCAGCCCGACCGCCCGGCTTGCCTTGACGAGCACGGCGTCTCCCTCGCCCAGCTCGCCGAGTCGATCGACCGCAGCGTCGATCGACCCGACTGCGTCCGGTCCCTCGATCCCGTATGCCGCCTCCGCGATCGCTACGACACGGATGCCGTGCTCAGCGGCGCGACGGGCGATGGTCGCATGCTCGGCGGCGCTGGTAGGGCCCAACTCGGCCATCGTGCCGAGCACCGCGATGCGCCTCCGGGCTGGCATCGCCGCCAGCGCGTCGAGAGCGGCGGCCATCGATGCCGGGTTGGCGTTGTACGCGTCGTTCAGGACACGTAGACCACCACGTCCGATGCGAAGCTCCATTCGCATAGCAGACACCTCGGCTCCGGCCAGCCCGACCAGGACGGCGTCGAGCGCGACATCAACGGCGAGCGCTGCAGCGGCCGCGGCCAATGCGTTTCCGACCTGATGAGCGCCCCGGGCCGCGAGCCGGACGTCGCCACCTCCCCACGGCGTCTCGAGCCGGAACGACGGTCGCAGCCCCTCATCGACAGTCACGCGTATGGCCCGGACATCGCCCGCGTGACGGCCAAAGGTCAGAACCCGAGCGGCGGTCCGGCCGGCCATGGTCGCCACGCGCGGATCATCGGCGTTGAGCACGGCACATCCATTCGGCGGGAGGTACGCGACGAGCTCGCTCTTCGCGTTGGCCACCTCCTCGAGAGAACCGAACTGCTCGAGATGGGCACCGGCCACCGTCGTCACAACTCCGACCGTCGGCCTCGCCACGTCACACAACAGGGCGATGTGACCGATGTTCCGAGCCCCCATCTCGATGATGCAGGCCTCGGTCCCGTCGCGCGCGTTGACCAGCGTCAGCGGCACTCCGAGCTCGTTGTTGAACGACAGTTCGCTGGCCGCCGTCCGGTAGGTCGTGTTGAGAACCGGCGTCAGGAGGTCCTTGGTCGATGTCTTGCCGACGCTGCCGGTTATGCCGACCACCCGATCAGCCACCCTGCCACGGGCGTGACGGCCCAGGGCGAGCAGGGCTTCGGCGGTGTCGCCGACCCGCACCGCCGTCGCCGCTGCTATCGGACCTGCGGTGAGGTAGGCCGCGGCACCGGCCGCGACCGCTGCGTCGATGTAGTCGTGTCCGTCGCGGTGAGCGACGATGGGGACGAACAGCTCGCCGCCTCTGATCCGGCGGCTGTCGATCGCCACTCCCTCGACAGTCGTGTCACGCCCGAACAGCTCGCCACCGACCGCATCAGCGATGTCGGACGCCCGCATCTCCACGGCCGGCGACCCTAGGGGTTCCCTCACGACGCGTGCTGCCTACACTCGGACGACATGCCTGCGGACCGTTCCCGCCCGCCGCAGCGCACGCGCCTGGTCGTCCTCTTCGGCGGGGTATCTGCCGAACACGACGTGTCGTGCATCACCGCCGCACATGTGCTCCGGGCGGTCGACCAGGAGCGCTACTCGGTCCTGCCGATCGGCATCACTCGGGATGGGCAGTGGGTCTTGGCCGACGACGCTATGGGTCTCCTCGCGGGCGGCGGCACTCGCGCACTTCCCGATTCGCTCGAGGCAGCCGGGCCCGTTGTCGAGCTCATGCCAACGCTGACGCCGGCTGCGACTGACGAGCAGATCGTGGTCCTTCCGCTGCTGCATGGCCCGCTCGGTGAGGACGGGACCGTGCAAGGGCTGCTCGAGATGGCCGACGTCGCCTACGTCGGAGCCGGCGTGCTCGGATCGGCGCTGTGCATGGACAAAGCCATGGCCAAGGTCGTCCTTGCCGCGGCCGGCATCCCGCAAGTCGCCTACAAGGCTGCTCGTGATGTCGACGTGGATGACGAGTTGTTCGTCCGGGTGGTCGACGACCTCGGTCTGCCCGTCTTCGTGAAGCCGGCGAACCTCGGCTCCTCGGTCGGTATAACCCGCGCCGCCGATGCCGGCACCCTTCGCGCCGCGGTGGCCGAGGCACTCGTCTACGACGAATGGGTGGTGATCGAAGAAGCGGTCACGGCTCGCGAGATCGAGATCGGCGTCCTCGGGAACGCGACGCCTCGCGTGTCGGTGCCGGGAGAGATCGTGCCCAGCCACGACTTCTACGACTACGCCGACAAATACCTCGACGGCGCGGCCCGGATGGTCATCCCGGCCGACCTGCCCGCCGGCGTCACCGAGGAGATCACCCGTCTCGCCGCTCGAGCGTTCTCCGCTTTGCGCTGTGACGGCATGGCAAGGGTGGACTTCTTCTACGAGGAACACGGGCGGGGGGTGTTGCTCAACGAGGTGAACACGATCCCGGGTTTCACGCCTTGGTCGATGTACCCGTTGCTCTGGGAGGCGAGCGGTGTCGACTATCGCGAGCTCATCAACGAACTGGTGCGCCTCGCAGTCGAACGCCACGCCCATCGGCAAGGCCACGGCCGCACGCGCTGAGCATGCGCCGGCGTCAGTCGTCGAGGCGGAAGCCGACCTTCATGGTGACCTGGTAGTGGTCGACCCGACCGTCGACGAGGTTGCCCCGTAGCTCCTTCACCTCGAACCAGTCCAGGTTGTGCAGCGTCTGCGACGCGCGCTCGAGACCATTGGTGATCGCCTGTTCGACGCTCTCGGGCGACGTTCCGACGATCTCGGTGAGCCGGTAGGTGTGATCGGACATCAGGTGCTCCAGGGTCAGGGACGCTTCCGGCCAGTCTCCCCGATCTTTCATCCGCTTCGCCCTCACACCAGCTCGCTCTCGAGGAAGACGAGGAGCTCACGACGGCGGCGTCGCAACGAGCCGCGATCTGGTTGCACGCCGAGGTCGCGCAGGACCTCGACCTCGGTTGCCAGGCCGACGACCTTCGCAACAGCGCTGAGCAGGATGCGTCGCGAGCGCACAGGGTCGACACCGACTGCCGCCAACGCCCCGACCGCCTGGGCGACCAGCGGTTCGATGGACGCCGCCAGGTCGCGAGACGCCGACGGCCCGAGGCGGCTCACCTCGCGCAGCAGGACGATCAGCTCGGGGCGGCGGGCGCCGACTCGAAAGACACTGTCGACGATCGCCCGGATGCGTTGATGTCCATCGGCCGCCCCCGCCAACCCGCCCGCCGGAGCCGCTGCCCGACCGAGCACGTCGGCCAGCTCGGCTGTCGCGTAGCCGATGACGCCTCGCAGCAGCTCCTCCTTCGAGGAGAAGTAGTACAGGATCGTCTGCTTGCGGACGCCGAGTTCGCTGGCAAGCGAGTCGAGCGAGGTCGCCTCGTAACCGCGCTGGGCGAAGCCGGTCAACGCCGTCTCCAGCACCCGGTCCCTGGTGGTCACTTACCAAATGGTAGACAACGGACTACCATGCCGGCCGTGATCAGCGAGCAGCTTGCCGGCAAGCGCATCGCCGTGACCGGCTCCACCGGCTTCCTCGGCACCGCATTGGTCGAGCGTCTGATCCGGTCGGTTCCAGGATGCGAGCTTCTGCTGTTGGTACGGCGCGGGCGGATGCGCTCGGTCGAGCAACGTGCTCAGCGGGAGATCTTCAAGAACGACTGCTTCGATCGTCTGAGGACCGAGATCGGTGGAAAGGCGGCCTTCGACGAGCTCGTCGCTCGGCGCGTGACGGTTGTTGCCGGCGACGTGGGTACCGACGGCCTGGGGTTGGACGACGCCGGCCGTGAGGCGCTCGCCTCCTGCGACATCGTCATCCATTCGGCTGCTGCGGTCAGCTTCGACTCACCGCTCGACCTCGCCGTGGAGGTCAACCTGCTGGGGCCGACTCGCATCGCCCGGACGCTCGGCGAGCTCGGCGTCGCACCACACCTCGTCGCCGTGTCCACCTGTTATGTCGCAGGCCACCGCCGTGGCGCAGCGCCCGAGATCCGCGTCGACGAGAGCCCGTTCTGGGTTGACGTCAACTGGCGCGCGGAGGTCGATGCGGCGCGCCGTGTCCGCGCTGACGCCGATGCCGACAGCCGCACACGTGCGATGCTCGAACGGTTCATGGCCGACGCCCGCAGGGAGTTGGGTGCGGCGGGTACCCCGCTCCTGGCGGCCAAGAGCGAGCAGAAGCGAGCGGCGTGGGTGAAGGACCGCCAGATCGATGCCGGGCGGGCGCGGGCTGCGTCCCTCGGCTGGCCCGACGCCTACGCGATGACCAAGGCGCTGGGCGAGAAGGCGCTCGCGGAGAACCGAGGCGCCGTGCCGGTCAGCGTGGTCCGTCCAGCGATCATCGAGTCGGCGTGGGCCGAGCCGGTACCGGGCTGGATCCGCGGCTTCCGCATGGCCGAGCCGGTGATCATCTCCTACGCGCGCGGCCTGCTGCGTGAGTTCCCGGGTGTCCCCGAGGGCACTGTGGACGTGATCCCCGTCGATCTCGTCGTCGGCGCGATCTGCGCGGTGGCAGCTCGAGGGCCGGCCAACGAGGACGGCTCGCCCGACATCACCCAAGTGGCGTCTGGCGCAGCCAACCCGCTGCGCTATCAACGGCTGGTCGACCTCGTCGAGACATGGTTCGGCAAGCACCCGCTGTACGACAACACCGGTCAGCCGATCACTGTGCCCGAATGGTCCTTCCCCGGACGGGGCCGGGTGCAGCGCCAGCTGGAGCGCTCCCGCGATCTGCTGGGGCGCGCAGAGAAGGTGCTGCAGTCCCTGCCCTTGCGGGGTCGTCAGGCCGAGTGGTCAGCCCAGGTCGAGGAGAAGAGCGAGCTCGCGCAACGGGCGCTCGGCTACGTCACCCTCTACGGCGCGTACACGGAGTGTGAGGCGATCTACGGCGTCGACCGCCTCCTAGAGCTGCACGATGCGATGACGGCCGACGATCGCAACGGCTTCGAGCTCGACCCGCGGGTCATCGACTGGGATCACTACGTCAATGACATCCACCTCCCGTCGGTGGTGAGACAGGCGCGGGTCCGCACCGAAGGCGGCAGGGGATCAGGGGAATCGCGGCACGATCGCCTCCGCCGCCAAGTGCTCTCCCCCGAGCGCCACATGGCGGCGTTCGATCTGGAGAACACGCTCATCGCGTCGAACGTCGTCACGTCGTACGCGTGGCTCGCATCACGTCGACTCGACAGCGACGACAAGCTCCGGCTCACCGCCAGGTTGCTGGCCGAGGCGCCGCGGCTGCTCAAGCTGGATCGCCGCGACCGCAGTGACTTCCTACGCCACTTCTACCGGCGCTACGAAGGTGCACCGGTCGATCAGCTCAGCAAGGACGCAGCCGAGATGCTGTCTCAGCTCATCCTCACCAAGTCGTTCCCGGCCGCCATCCGGCGGGTACGCGAGCATCGCGCTCTGGGACACCGCACGGTGCTGATCACAGGAGCACTGGACTTCGTCGTCGCTCCGCTCGCGCCCCTGTTCGACGACATCGTGTGCGCCCGGATGTCAGTCGATGCCGCCGGCCGTTACACAGGCCAGATGATCGACGTCCCGCCTACCGGTGAGAGCCGCGCCTCGGCCCTGTTCGACTATGCCGAGGCCGAGGGGCTCGATCTCGCCGAGTCCGTCGCGTACGCCGACTCGACGAGCGACCTGCCGATGCTCGAGGTGGTCGGCTTTCCGGTGGCTGTCAATCCAGAGACCCGTCTGTCCGGCCTGGCCCGCAAGCGAGGCTGGCTGGTGGAGCAATGGGCCAAGGCACCCGGGTACGCCCCTCCCCGCCTGCCGCTGGCTCGCCGGTCCGGACGTCAAAAGGAGCGGGTGTGAGCGGCGGGCACCAACGGTTCTCTGAAGCGGCAATCGTCCATAGCCAGGTCTGCGCTTCAAAGAACGCCCGGAGCCCGAGATGAAGGCACTCGTGTTCTCCCGCAAGCCTGCGCGGTACGCCGCCGCAGCAGTAGCCGGCCGAGTGGTCCCGGGGAGCGGCGCACGGATCGGCCCGCTCGCGCTCGAGGACATCGACGAGCCGGAGCTTCCGAGCGATGACTGGGTGCGGTTCCGGCCTCGGCTGGCCGGCATCTGCGGAAGCGACCTGGCGACGCTGGACGGCCGGTCGTCGCGCTACTTCGAGCCGATCGTGTCCTTCCCGTTCACGCCGGGTCACGAGGTGGTCGGCGACCTCGACGACGGCTCGCGCGCGGTGCTCATCCCGGTGCTCACCTGCGAGACCCGGGCGGTACGGCCCCCGTGCCCGATGTGCGTGATGGGGCGAACGAACTTGTGCGAACGGATCGCGTTCGGCCACCTGGAGCCGGGCCTCCAGAGCGGGTACTGCTCGGACACGGGCGGCGGGTGGTCCACCGCCATGGTCGCTCACCGCAGCCAGCTCGTGCCGGTACCGGCAACCATGAGCGACGAAGCCGCAGTGATGATCGAGCCTGCGGCCTGCGCGGCGCACGCTGCGGCCGGGGTGGGCCAGTCGGCGATGGCGGCGGTGATCGGGGCCGGCACGCTCGGGCTGCTGACCATCGCTGCGTTGCGGGGCACGGCAGGGGTCGGCACGATCCTGGCCACCGCCAAGCACCCCGAGCAACGCCGGTTGGCCCGCGAGCTCGGCGCGGATCAGGTGGTGGTCCCAGACGAGCTGGGTCGAACCATCCGTTCGGCCACCGGCTCGTTCGTGATCGACGGTCAGCTCACCGACGGCGTGCCCA
>JBBSGQ010000086.1:0-10585 GCA_038253965.1 Acidimicrobiales bacterium
ACCGCACCGCCATCGACGCCGGCTACCAGTCCGTCATGGCACCCGAGCGCATGGAACGCTGGCCGGTCACCGTCGGCTTCATCGCCGACCCCGACGGCTACCAGGTCGAGCTCGTCCAACGACATCCGTGGACAGACGGCGACGAGTCGACGACGGCGTGGCTCGGCCAGTCCTGCATCAACGTGAGCGATCTCGACCGGGCCGTCGCGTTCTACGAGACGCTCGGTCTCAGCTGCACGAGCCGCACAGACATCCCCGAGGCGCGGGAGGCGATCATCGAGCAGCCCGGCAAAGGCTCCAAGCTGCAACTCGCACAGCAGAAGAACGCCGACGGTCGCATCGACATGGGCAGCGCGTTCTGGAAGCTGTACGTCAACACGAACGACATCGGCGCCCTCTACCGCACCGCCATCGACGCCGGCTACCAGTCCGTCATGGCACCCGAGCGCATGGAACGCTGGCCGGTCACCGTCGGCTTCATCGCCGACCCCGACGGCTACCAGGTCGAGCTCGTCCAACGACATGAGGCGTAGCGACCCCGGGCACCCGATGGCGTCGATCAGCCTTCCTCGGCCTGGGCGGCGATCGTGTCGAGCACCTGCGCCAGTTCGACCGGAGCGCTGCCGCCGATGTCGTGATCGGCATCGAAATCGATCACGTCCGCCGCGCCGGCGATCTCGGCCATGGTGGGCGCGTGGTCCGGCGGGATGACTCGGTCTCGCGTGCCGCGGACGTAGGTGCGCGGCAACGGCGGCACATTCGTCCAGGTCATCGCTTCGAAGAGCTGGCGCGGTGCCTCCAGGCCCATCCTGGGTTCGACCTCGACCAGCTGGAGATCCGTCTCGACGGCCGGCTCGCCGGCCCGCAGGTCGGCGAGCGTCTTGCCTGCGGCGTGGGCGAACAGCGCGTCCTGGTTGGCGAGAGCGATCGCTTGCAGCTTCCGGGTCATCGCGACGACCGGCCGTTCACCTTCCCGCGGACAGGTCGCAGCGACGAAGAGGGGGTGACGCACACAACCTGCGGGCAGGAGCGCAGCAGCACCGGGGATCACGTATCCGCCGGACGAGTGGCCGACGAGCACGACATCGTCGGCGTCGAGCGCAGCGACGTCCTCTGCGACCGAACGCTCCCAGTCGGCGCGTCGCAGGTGCCCGAGGTCGGCCGGACGGTACCGTCGGCCGGGCAGGTCATGCTCGATGACCAGCAAGCTGGCGTCGAGCTCACGGCGGACCTCCAGGATCAGCGGGCCGAACGCCTATCGCGGGGCTGCTGGCCGCCGGTCCAGCGACTGCCGTGCTGCCCGATGACCGACGATGGTGTCGGCGGTCGTGACGGTGCAGGCCGCTGCCAGGCACGCCACAACGATCAGGAGGCCAACCGCCCTCGGCCGGGGCCTCATCGGGTACCCAACTTGTGCGGTTCCGGCAGCCCTCCTGCTTCAAGCTGCTCGGCGCGGGCACGAAGGGTCGGGCCGATCAACTCGACGTCGATCATGATCACGAACCGTTCATCGCGGATGCCCTGAAGCGCGACCTGGGCGAGCTCGTCGAGGTCCTGGAACGGCAGCTCGTGGCCGGCCTTGCGGGCGCTCTCCTCCAATTGCTCGATCGTCATGACGGGCGTGGTCCGCGGTCGTTCACGGGCGAGCTCCGGTGGCCGGTTCCGATCTGCCGTCCACAGACCGGTCCGCAACAAACCGCCTGACGGGTAGAGGATCGAGGCCCGCAGGTCGTTGCCCTCAATGATCAGTTGCTGGGCAAGGCACTCGGTGAGGGTCGACACAGCAGCCTTCGAGACGGCGTACACCGACGCCGATGGCAACGGCTCGATCCCGCCGTCGCCTGATGACGTGTTGAGGATGTGCCCCGGCTCGCCACCCGCCAGCATCCGCGGGACAAACGCCAGGACGCCGTGCACGACCCCCATCACGTTGACCCCGTGCACCCAACGCCAGTCGTTGACCGTGGTGTCCCACACGTTCGCCGATGGCGCGCCGACACCGGCGTTGTTGCACAGCAGGTGGCAGGTACCGAACGCGTCGTACGTCGCATCGGCGAGCGCCTCGACCGACGCCGCGTCTGAGACGTCGGTGCGCACACCCACCACGGCGCCGCCGAGGTCGGCGACCGCAGCATCGAGTGCCGATTGCTCGATGTCGGCGACCACGACGTTGGCGCCCTCGGCGACGAACGCACGCGCCAGCGCGAGCCCGACGCCCGACGCTCCCCCGGTGACGACCGCGGTCCTGCCATGGAAGTCACGCATGTCCTACTCCTCTCGATCCCAGCGCGCGGCGCACCGCGGCGACCTGTCCCCGCTCCGCGGCGATGCCGAGCAGCAGCGTGCGCACGGTGGCCACCGGATCCCGTGCAATACGACGATTGCGGCCGCCTGCGGCGCGACGTTGCACGTCGTTCGCCGCAGCCCCGAGCGCCCCGGTCTGCACGTCGCTGTAAGCCGCCGCTGCTTCGGAGGCAGTGAAGCCACGGGAACAGAGGAATGCGACCACCCGTCGACGGTGCTCGGCTTCTCGATCGGCGTTGATCTCGCCGGCCAGCAGGTGGCCGATGATGTCCGGGTCGTCGACCAGCGCATCGTGCACGAAATGCGCGTAGTCGAGCAGCCAGAGCGACCAGTGCTGCCCGCTGTCGTCCGGCAACGGAAGGTCCCGCATCGATCGCTCGACGGCCAGCCGCACGATGTCCTCGCGTCCGTTCACGTGGTGATAGAGCCCGGGCACGCTCATCCCCAGGTGGTCGGCCACCGCACGAACCGACGCGTGCTCGAGCCCGAGCTTGAGGGCGGCGGCTGCGATCGCGTCACGGTCCACGCGAGGTGGGCGGCCCAGTGTCTTCGCCCCGTGCTGGTTGTGCGATGACATTCTCATACATTAGTCTCAAAACGTGGATCGGTACCTCGTCATTTCATCCGACACCCATGCGGGCCCGCCGAGTGCGGCGTATCGCGACTACGTCGACCCTCAATACCGTCGGGCATTCGACGAAGATCTCGCGACGGCGGCCGCGTTGCGTTCGGTCATCTTGCAGTCTGCGTCCGAGGAGCAGGAGCGCTTCCGGCAAGGGTGGGAGGAGGAGACAGGCGACGGCGGCGCGCTGGCCAGCCACGACCCCACAGCTCGCAACGCCGAGCTCGACAAGGAAGGCATCGCCGCAGAGGTGATCTTCCCCGACGCCGACGTGCTCGGCGGGGGCGCGTCGGCGCCGTTCAGCGCAGGGCTGCAGTCGTCGGGAGAGCTCGACGGGGAGCTGGTCATGGCCGGTGCCCGTGCGCACAACCGTTGGCTGGCCGGGTTGTGCTCGGACAGCCCGGAGCGTCGCTGTGGCGTGGCCACCGTCCCGATCCTGCACGACATCAAGGCCGCGGTCGAGGAGATGCACCGTGTCGCCGACGCCGGGCTGCGCGCAGCGATGATCCCGACGTTGTGGGGCAGCAGGCCCGCTTATCACGATCCGATCTACGAGCCGGTGTGGGCGGCGGCCGAGGATCTCGGACTGGTCGTGAACATCCACTCGGGCGGATCGTCGAAGGACATCCTGCCCGGACCGGGCATGGTGCCGATCTACGCCACCGAGGCCTGGTGGTGGGCGGCCCGGCCGCTGTGGGTGCTGCTGTGGAGTGGCGTGTTCGACCGTCATCCCGATCTGCGCTTCGCGGTGACCGAAGACGGCGCCTGGTGGCTGGCCGACATCGTCGAGCGGATGGACGAGAAGTGGGTCGGTGGACACAACACCCGCAAGTTCGGCGACCTCTTCCGCAACGCCGTCGAGCGCAGGCCGAGCGAGTACCTCGGCACCAACGTCTTCCTCGGCGCGTCCACGCCCACCCGCTACGAGGTCCAATGCCGGGAGCGGATCGGCGTCCGCACCATGCTGTGGGGCAACGACTTCCCGCACCCGGAAGGCACCTGGCCCCACACCCGCCAGTCGATCCACGACGTGTTCCATGACGTGCCGCCCGGCGACACGGCGCAGCTGCTCGGCTTGACCGCGGCCGAGGTGTACCGCTTTGACACCGAGAAGCTCGCCGACACCGTGGCCCGCATCGGCCCCACGTCCGAAGAGGTGCACGGTTCATGAAGGCGGGGGCCACGACCGACGCGGTGGGCGCCGTCGCAGCCGAGATCGACGGCGACTGGGACCTCGTCGGTCTGCCGATGCCGCGCAACCCCGCGCTGCTCGATCCCGCCACCTCTCGGGTCCGGGTCCGGACCGTCGCCGACCGCTTCCCGTTCCCGATCCCCAACGGCTGGTTCGTCGTGGCAACCTCGGCTGATCTCGCACACGGCGAGGTCCGCGCTCTCCACTACTTCGGCCGTGATCTCGTGCTCTTCCGCAGCGAGTCCGGCCAGCCGAGGCTCACCGATGCGTACTGCGCACACCTCGGCGCGCATCTCGCGGTCGGGGGCAAGGTCGAGGGCGAGTGCCTTCGCTGTCCGTTCCACGGCTGGGCGTACGACGGCGAATCCGGCGCATGTACCGAGATCCCGTATGGCTCCGTCGAGCGCATCCCGCCAAAGGCACGCGTGCGGCCATACCCCACGATCGAGCGCGGCGGCGCGATCTGGGCGTGGCACCACCTCACTGAAGGCGAACCCTTCTACGAGCTTCCGGTGGTGCCCGAGATGGGTGACCCGTCGTGGACCGAGCCGCTCGTGCGCGAGTTCCCCATCTCGACATCGTGTCAGGAGATGGCCGAGAACAACCACGACTTCGCCCACTTCCAGTATGTGCACGGCACCGAGAGCATCCCCGACGGCGAGGAACGCATCGAGGGGACCTACAAGAGCGTGAAGTCTCCCGGCCTCGAGCGCGAGACCTTCGGCCTCGGCCTTGGTGTTGTCCGAGTGCCGGGCATGCTGACCTTCGTCTCGTCGGTCACGCCGATCGACCACGACAACGTCATGGTGCGGTGGTTCTTCACCGTGCCCACCGATGCGGCCGACGGCACCGCAGGCTTCTTCGCCGAGCAGTTCACCTCCGGCGTCACGCAGGACATCCCGATCTGGGAGAACAAGATCTACCGGCCTCTACCGGTTCTGACCAAGAGCGAGTCCGGCATCATCGCCCACCGCAACTGGTCCAAGCAGTTCTACTCCGAGGTCCCCGCGACCCGGTAGTGGGGTGCGACCCGTCGACGCATCGCGTTGCGGAGATCGGCCTAGACAGCTGTGGCGCGCTCGATGGGTTCAGCGAGACGCTTCGACCGCCATGCTCCATGACGACATGACGTGCGCGACCGGTTCGATGGCGTCAATTCCGGCAACCGACTCGCCGGCGTACATGGCCATCGCCTCGATCTGACCGGTCGTCGCGGAACCGGGCGGGAGCCCATGCCCCTTGGGCAACGCGACTCGTTGATCGCCCATCGTCGTCTCACCAACCTCCTCGCCGGGCACGTCTCGCAACGCGTGGACGCAGGAGCGCAGCACTCGGGCCCGCGGGACCGTCGCGCACAACGGACACAACGAGAACGCGTCGGTGATCTCCGTCGAGCCTGCGGCCGCGTCCACCACTGCCTGCTTGTACGCGGGATGCGCACCTGACTCGCGGGTCGCAACGAACCGGGTCCCGACCCGAGCGCCGGCTGCACCCGCGGCCATCACCGCAGCGAACGCGCGACCATCGCCGATCCCACCGGCCGCCACCACCGGCACCTCGAGTTGGCTCAGCACCGACTCCAACAGCGACAGCAGCGGACTATGACCGCGCACGTGACCGCCCGCCTCAATTCCCTGCACCACGACCAAGTCGCAGCCGGCATCCGCGGCGGCGCGCGCCTCATCGAGCGAACCCACCTGCCAACACACCAGCGCGCCGTTGCCGTGGGCGATGTCGACCAGCGCTGGATTCGGGTCAACCCAGAAGAAATCGATGACCTGCACGCGGCTTGCCGCGGCTGCCACCGCCTCTCGATCGATCTGTTCGGTCAGGAAGTTCGCGGCCAGCGCGCCCTGGGTGCGTGCCGCCATATCGGCCAGCATCCGATCGACCTGCGGTGCCGTCAATCCCATAGCAGTGATGGTTCCGACGCCGCCCGCATCGGCGACCGCAACTGCCAACGCCGCGGTCGACACCGAACCCATCGGCGCCTGTTGGATGGGTACTCGACAGCCCACCAACTCCGTGAACCCGGTCACCAGACCCACGCAGCAACCCTATCGGCACGGACACGCGGGCGCTCCGTCGACGGTCGAACGGGCGACCCGATCGACGGCTCGGGCGTCCACCGTGCCCCGCCCTCGCACACAACGACAAGAGTCGCCGGCCTTCGTCGGATCACGAGACGGCACGTACATACCTACGATTGCGTGATGATGTCCGCTGTCCCGACGGTCACGCTGGGGAGCGGCATCACGCTGTCGTACGGGGCGCAGGGCGATGAGTTGGGCCCGGTGGTCGTGTTCCTGCCGGGGCCGACAGACTCGTGGCGATCGTATGAGCCGGTGCTCGAGCAGCTCCCGCCTTCGATCCGGGTGATCGCGGTCTCGCAGCGCGGCCACGGCGACTCGGACAAGCCGGCGACTGGCTATCGCGTGGAGGACTTTGCCGCCGACGTGGTGCCCTTGCTCGACGCGCTCGGTATCGAACAGGCGGTGGTGGCCGGGCACTCGGGCTCGTGCCTGGTTGCCCGCCGGGTAGCTGTCGACCACCCCGAGCGGGTCGCGGGGCTGGTGCTCGAAGCGTCGCCCACGACGCTCCGCGGCGACCCGGAGCTCGAAGGCTTCGTGGAATCGGTCGTCTCGGCTCTGGAGGACCCGATCGACCCGGCCTTTGCCCGCTCGTTCGTCTCCGACACATCATCGGACGAACTGGCGCCCGACGTGCTTGACCATCTGACGGGCGAGCTTCTCAAGGCCCCGGCCCGCGTGTGGAAGGAGATGTTCGCCGGGCTGCTGGCGTACGACGACCTAGCCGAGCTCGGGCGCATCACCGCCCCCACGCTGTTGGTCTGGGGCGACGCCGACCGCTTGGTCGGCCGCAAGATGCAGGAAACACTGGTTGAGCGCATCCTGGCCGCTGAATTGCTCGTCTATCACGGTGTCGGGCACACGCCGCGGTGGGAGGACCCGACGCGCTTCGCTGGTGACATCGCCACCTTCGTCAAGCGAATCACTTGAGCCGACATCATGAGGGCGTGAGGGAATGCCGGCTACGACTCGGTGACGCGCCATATCGACGGCTCGGCGGTGGCGACGACCGCGGAAGAACGTGACTGCGCTGGACGGCGGCTATGGCGTCTACCGGGCTGCTCCGGCGAGCGCGGCGACCGGCGTCACGACCAGAGCGTCGCTCCGTCCCGGCGACGCACAGAACCCTGGAGCGACGGGCGTTGTCCTGGTCATCAGGCCATCACGAAGGACCACGGTCGCGTCGTCAGGCGGCTGCTCGGAGCGAAGCGGCAACGGCCGGGCCATGCCCGGGATCGTGGGAACCGCGCCTGCGCATCGGTCGCCAGCAACGCCTCCCCAGGATCTGACGACGCGAACCCCGGTCTGTACGCGGTTGCGTGCGCCTCGTCGCCGGCCCTCACACGTTCGGGGCGTCGGCGGCCAGGCCGAGGGCGCAGCTCGCCGCGACCTCGTGGAAGTGGGCGTCGAAGTACATGTGCTGGACGAGGGCGTTGAGGTCGCGCCAGCACCGTTGCAGGACGCTCGTCTCGTAGAGGGCCGACGCGCCACCGAGGCGGAACATCGTGTCGACCTGTGCGACGCACGTCTCGGCGACCCAGGCGGCGTGGCTGTGGAGCTCCGCGCGGTCGTCGATGGAGAGCGAGGTGAGGTCCTCGCCGTCATCGATGCGCGCGTCGAGCTTCCCGAGCAGGCTGCGGGACGTGATGTCGGCGGCCCGCACCGCCGCCATGGCGGACCCGAGGACGCGCTGGACGGTCGGCTCCTCGGCCATGGGGCGCAACATCGGTGGCCGACGCCGGCCGGGCAACGACGTGACCACCTCGCGCAACGCTCGCTGGGCGAAGGCGACCGCCAGCGCCGTGAAAGGTGCGGCGATCACCGTGAACAGCGGCACCCGGTGCCGCAGGTCGTCGGTGGCGAAGGGCCCGTAGAACCCGTATGCCCTGGCGTTCGGGACGAAGGTGTCGGTCAGCTCGAACGAGCACGAGCCGGTGCCGCGAAGGCCTGCGACATACCAGTCGTCGATGACGCGGACCTCGTCCCTCGGAACGATCACGCTGATGGAACTGCTCGGGTCGGGAGGCGCCGCGCCGGTGTCCTCGACCGCGGTGGCCATGACCCACCCGGCGTGGTGGATGCCGCTGCCGAAGGACCAACGGCCGGTGACGACGACGCCGTCGTCCACGCGGCGCAGCCGGCCGCTGGGTGCGAAGGAGCCTGCCATCGGCGTTACGCCGTGGCGAAAGACCTCGGCGCGCCCCTCGGCGGGCAATCGTGCGGCGACGAGCATCGGCGACACGGCGCCGAGGGCCAGGGACCATCCGGTACCGGTGTCCTCGTAGCCCATGGTCCGGGTGATCTCGTAGATGTCGACCAAGCGGCCGAGCCCGGAACCGCCGAGCTCGATCGGGGTGAAAGCGCCCCACAGCCCGGTCTCGTCGACAGCGGCCACCAGGTCCGGCGGCATCGTGCGCTGCTCCTCGGTCCGCTGCGCCGCCTCCCGCACGAGCGGCGCGATCCGGGCGATGGCGGCCAGCGCGTCATCCCGCGAACCAAGGCGTGCTCTTGCGAGGGCCGCTGCTCCGGTCGTCACTGTGGCGGTTGTCGTCTCGACGGCGACGGTGCTCATGGGTTCCTCCTCACCGGCACCGGCTTCGCCGCGGCGAGCGATCTCGTCGCGCCCCGTCGTGCACCACCGGCGCCTCCGTCATTCATCACGGGGTCGAGACGAACGTACGGCAGGACGCCTCCGAGGGGATCAGTGGAACTGCCGAGCCACTACTGAATCCGGTCCCGCGCCCAGGTCGCGAGCTGAGTTCGGTTCGTCAGTGCGAGCTTGGCCAGGATGTTGCGCACGTGCGTCTCGACCGTGCGCACGGACAGGTGGAGCTGGGTGGCGATCTCCTTGTTGGCCCGACCGTCGGCGACCAGCCTGGCGACGTCCTGCTCCCGTGCGCTCAACCCGGCGACCCGTTCAGGGCGGTGGCGGGTCGTGCCGAAGGCCAAGGCGATCGCGTCGTCGACGGTCAGGCGTTCGCCCTGCTTCCAGAGGTGCGTGGCATCGGCTCCGACCCCGTCCTGCGCGGTGCTCCGCACCCGCTCGACCCGCGAGCGGAAGTAGGGAGGGAAGTCCCCGCCGACACGCGTCTTCATGGCCTGCGCTGCGGCGATGACCGTCAAGGCCCGGGCCGGATCCCTGCGCACCAGGACGCCGGCCTGTCCGGCCAGCGCGACCGGCAGGAGGACGGTGTCGCGCAGTGGGCGCAGGCGGTCCACCGCCGTCCGGAAGTGGAACGTGATCCGCGCCGGATCGGCTCCGGCCATCTCCCCGAGGATCCCGAGATAGGTGTGGCAGTGACCCTGCCCCCAGACGTCATGACCCGCGACGCAGATCGCCAGAGCGGACTCGACCAGGTCACGACCGGTGGCGACCTCACCGTCCTGAGCCGCGGCGAGCCCGAGGACGCTCGTGGCCCGCGCCTGGCCGATCCGGTCGCCGAGCTCCTCGAGGATCTCCCGTCCGGCCTCGAGAGGAGGACGCCCGGGCTCGGTGTGGCCGGCCACGACGTGGGTCAGCCCTTCGAGGAACAGCGCCCACCCCTCGAGGCCACGATCGCCGACCTCGACGGCAAGACGGCGTCCTTCGACGAACGCTGCGCTCGCAGTCGCCGGATCGGACCGGAGTTGAGCGTACAGCCCCTCGGAGAGCTGCACGACGACGCGATGGCGGTCGACGTCCGGGCACCGGGCGAGCAGGACCTCGGCGAGCCGGGCACCATCGGAGTTGCCGAGCATGAAGAACAGATCCCTCGTGCTCGCGAGGAGCCGGACCCCGGCGCAGGGATCCGCGTCGACGGCCCAGTCGAGCGCGGCGCGCACGTTGCCCAGGTCCTCGGCCAACGTGTTGACGATGTGCTCCGCGCGCGGCGACGGCCATCCGTCGGGGACGGTGTCATTGGCCTCGACGAAGTGGTGCAGCAGCCGGGCCCGCGCGCTGTCAGCCTCGCCCTGCTCCTCCAAGTGGTCCTCGAGGTGCTGCCGGACCGTCTCCAGCAGCCGGTAACGGGTGGCCCCGGCCCGGGATCGCTCGACGACGCTGACGAGCGACTTGTCGACGAGACGGGTCAGGACATCCAGAGAGGCGCCCATGACCTCGATCGCCGCCGCCGCGTCGAAGCTGCCGACGAACACGGCCAGCCGGCGCACGGCCGCGCGCTCCGCGTCCTCGAGGAGCCGGTAGCTCCAGTCGACCGCGGCCCTGACCGTGCGGTGCCGGGCCGGTGACGGTCGCCGAGGCCCGCCCAGCTCGACGCCGGGCGTATCGAGACTGGCGGCGATCTCAACAGGCGACATCGCGTTGATCCGAGCAGCGGCGAGCTCGATGGCAAGCGGCAGGCCGTCGAGGCGCACGCAGATCTCGGCGATCGCCGCTGC
>JBBSGQ010000087.1:0-10502 GCA_038253965.1 Acidimicrobiales bacterium
CCGATGATGAACTCACCGATGACCGGAGCGGTTCGGGCGGCGACTCGTGTGCGCAAGGCTTCGCCGGCTCCGAGCGTCCCGGACTCGAGCCGCCCGAGCACCTTGGCGAACGCCGGACGCAACAAGTCCCGGGGGACGATGATCTCTTCGGTGCGACCGATGCGGCTGCCTGGTGCCACACCGACTCGATCTGCCACACCGGCGAGTTGGGCGGCTGCACCGAGCGCCCGAGCGCCCGAGGGGCCTACCCAGACCGCCACCGGCACGCTGGAGTCGTGCACGCGGGCGGCCAGCGTCGCGATGCGGCTGTTCGACACGGCCGACCCGCCGCTGTTCAGCTGGAGCACCACCGCAACGGCGCCAGTCCGCTCGGCCGCGGCGATCGAGCCTTCGACGAAGTCGACAACTATCGGGTCGAGCAGTCCGCTGACCTTGACGACGCTCACCCGTCCCGGCTCGGAGCGCGCCGCCTGCGCTGGCCGCGCCGAGGCCAGGCTGTCAGCGAGCAGATACTCGCCCACGAGGGCACCGAACAGCACTGCCAGAGCGATCAGCCCAGCGCTGACGGTCGATAGTCTGCGCAACAGTTCCTCCGATTAGGCAGATGGCGAGGGGTGTCCAGGTTGGATCCGGCGCAGTTCTTCGCTGCTTCCCGTCTCGTCATCGTGGCGGGCAAGGGCGGCGTGGGCAAAACAACTGTGTCGGCTGCGCTGGCCAGTGCCGCGTCCCGCCGCTGCCTGAGCACCCTCATCGTGGAGGTCGAGGGCAAGAGCGGACTGGCCACGATGTTCGGCCGGCGGCCGTTCCGCTATGAGGAGGTCGTGCTGGCGGAGGCTGAGCCCGGGGGGGCGGACCCGGGAGCCGGCCCACGCGGAGAGGTGAGGGCCAGGACGCTGACGCCTGACGACGCACTTGTCGAGTACCTGCAGGACCATGCGATGAGCCGGATCTCGCGGCGGCTCATGTCGAGCGGCGCGCTCGACATGGTGTCGACAGCGGTCCCCGGCATCCGGGACATCCTGGTGCTCGGTAAGGTCAAGCAGCTCGAACGGGAGGGAACAGCCGATCTGCTCGTCCTCGATGCGCCGGCCGCCGGTCATGCGATCACCTTCCTGCAGGCGGCACGTGGGCTGCTCGATGCCGTCCGGGTCGGTCCGATCAACACCCAGGCGCGCGACGTGCTCGAGATGCTCAACGATCCGGCTCGCTGCCAGGTCGTCCTTGTCACCCTGCCGGAGGAAACGCCTGTCAACGAGCTCATCGAGACCGCTTACAGCCTCGAGGACAAGGTGGGCGTGAGCCTCGGTCCGGTGGTGGTCAACGGGTTGTATCCCGAGATCGGTGGGCTCGACGCCGACCCCGCATCTGCTGCCGATCTCGCCGGGACCAGCCTGCGAAAGGGCGAGGAGACCTCCCTCCGGGGCGCAGCGGACTTCCGTGTCCACCGCCGAGGACTGCAACGGGCCCAGATCAAGCGGCTGGCCGAGCGGCTGCCGCTTCCGCAACTGCACCTTCCATACCTGTTCGACGCCGAGATCGGTCAGGTTCAGCTCGATCTCCTGGCCGAGGCGCTGCTCGATGAGGTGACCGGGCTCGACGTTGCGTCGATGGCTAACCCCGTGCCGGCCACCGGGACGAGCAGCGAGCCGTGATCGGCGCCGCATGTATAACGCCCAGGACGCTGGCCGGATGAAGCTCGTCGAACTGGTCGAGAGCAGCGAGATCATCATCTGCACTGGATCGGGAGGGGTGGGCAAGACGACCATCGCTGCGGTGCTCGCCATGGAGGCGGCCCGCCGGGGTCGCCGTGCCGTGGTGGTGACGATCGACCCTGCGCGTCGCCTGGCCGATGCGCTCGGACTCGACGGGATCGGCAACACGCCGAAGAGCATCGCCGGCGACTGGCCGGGTGAACTGCACGCGGTGATGCTCGACACGAAGTCGACCTTCGACGATCTCGTCACGCGTTACGCGTCGGATCCGACGCAGAGTGAGCGGATCCTCGACAACCGCTTCTATCGCAACATCTCTGGTGCGCTGTCTGGCACGCAGGAGTACATGGCGATGGAGAAGCTCTACGAGCTGCACGCCGACACCGAGTTCGACCTCGTCGTCGTCGACACGCCACCGACCCGCAATGCGCTCGACTTCCTCGATGCTCCCCGGCGACTCACCCGCTTTCTCGATCACCGCCTCTATCGCGTGCTGATGGCTCCGACGCGCGGCGTCATGCGAGCGGTCAACGCCGCGGCGCAGGGGTTCATCCGCTCGGTGTCGAAGGTCGTCGGTGCCGACGTCTTCGACGACGCCATCGCCTTCTTCTCGGCTTTCGAAGGGATGGAACAGGGCTTCAAGGAGCGGGCGACCCGGGTGCTGGAGCTGTTGACCGACCAGCGCACGTCCTTCGTGCTGGTCGCCTCGCCCAAACGGGACACCGTCGACGAAGCCCACTTCTTCGCCGAGAAGCTGGGCGAGGCTGACATCCCGGTGCAGGCGCTCATCGTCAACCGCATGCACCCTCGATTCACCCGGCAACTTCCCGAGGCCCTGCGTGAGAGGTCACGGACGCTCGAGGGGACCGATCTCGGCGGCCTCTACCAGAACCTCGCAGACTTCGCACTTGTCGCCGCACGAGAAGAAGACCATCTCGCCGGCCTGGCCGACCAGGTGTCACCGGCGCCGGTCGTGCGCGTTCCGTTCCTGCGCTCCGATGTCCATGATCTCGCCGGCTTGGCGGAGATCGCAGCGGAGCTGTTCGACGAGGCGGCGCCGAGCCGGTAGCGGCCGCTCAGGCGTCGTCCACGCCGACGTCGGCCAGCGCGGACACTGCGTCCTCGAGCGTCTCGGTGACCGGGACGATCCTGTCGAACCCCGTGGTGTGCAGCAATCGGGTCAGAGTCGGGCGACTGCATGCCACTGCGACGTCGCCCCCCGCCTCCCGGGCTCGCCGAATACCTCCGATCAGCGCGCCCAGGCCGGCCGAATCCATGAAGGGAACACCTGACAGATCGATCACCAGCCGGGGCTTGGCCGATAGCTCGCCGAGCGCCTCCCGGAAGTGAGCAACCGTGTAGGCATCCAGCTCTCCCACCGGGCGGCAGAGCGTATAGGTCGATCCGTCCGTGACGTCGATCTCGAGCACGCGGCCTCCTGTTTGCCGGGTCGCGGAGATCGGACTGTACTCAAGCCGCCCGTCCCATGACCCGCATCGGACCGATGGCCACCGCGCGCGCTCGGGCGCAGGGCGGCTGCTACATGACGGGTAGCCTCATCTAGTGCCTGACGTCCTGCTCGCAACCGACGCAGACTGGATCCATGACGAGGTCGACGCCGCACTCGCAGCGCCGGGAACTGCGGTGCGTAGGGTCCGATCCGGTGCCGAAGTCCTGCCCACGGCCAAGGCGAAGACACCGCAACTCGCGGTGCTCGACCTGCAGATCGGCAACATGGGCGGCATGGCGGTCTGCATGGCCCTGCACCTCGAGGAGAGCGGCGGCCGTCTGCCCCACGTGCCGGTCCTGATGCTGCTCGACCGTCAGGCCGATGTTTTCCTCGCCCAGCGATCGGCATCAGAGGGCTGGCTGATCAAGCCGCTCGACGCCTTCCGCCTCCGCCGAGCGGCTCAGGCCCTCTTGCGCGGCGGAACGTTCCAGGAGGGTCTCGAGCCAAGCGCCGCGGCGGTGGATGGGCAAGCGCCCTGACATCGCATTCCTGCGCGCCTGCGGACGGGCTCGGCCGTCGCGCGGACCCGACGAGACAGCCAACCGAAGCGGTCAGGTAACCTCGGCGCTCCGACAACCGGGGTGTGGCTCAGCTTGGTAGAGCGCTGCGTTCGGGACGCAGAGGTCGTGGGTTCAAATCCCGCCACCCCGACCAGCAGAGGCGCCATCTCGCGAGATCCTGCGGTTCTTGCGGCGCGGAACGAAATGCCGACCGATCTTTCGGCTGCGTCCCGATCGGCTCGCTGGTCGTGACGCGAATGCTCATCGCGCCCCGGCGTTGATCCTGGGTGCGTGATGCCGGAGATGCGTCGTTTCAATTGGGGTCGACGTCGACGGGTTTGCGGGCGATTGCTCGGCGGAGCTTGTTGAGGGTCCGGAGTGCAGCATTGCTGGCGTGAGGTTTGGCTGCGGCGGTGGCGAGGACGAGTGCTTCGAGGAGCACGATGGTTGGGCCGTGGGTGGCGAACAGACCCGGCGTGCCGCGTCCGGCGTGGAGTCGGGCGGCGATCGGCGAGTTGGTTCCCGGGTTCAGGGTGTCGGTGACGAGCACGACCTTGGCGTCGACGTGTGCCGCGTGTTGGAGGAGTACGCGGAGGTAAAGGTGGATGCGTCCGTAGGCGAGCACGACGACGGCATGGTTGGTTTGGAGTGCCAGGAGTTCGTCGGCGTGGTCGGTACCGGCGTGCGTGAACGATCCTGAGGGCGTGCCGAGGCGACGGCAGAGAAAGGCGGCGTAGTCGGCGAGGTGAGCGGAGGGGCCGGTGCCGCACCACCAGACGTGGGTGGCGTGAGTGACGACGGCGGCGGCTTTGTCGAAGTCAGCGGCTGAGACGCGGCGCAGGAGGGTGTCGAGCGCCTTGAGTTGGCGGTCCGCGGCGGTGGCGAGCACGTCGTGGGCGCTCGGGCTCCCCCCGATCGTGGCGCCGAGGCGGGCGGACAGGTCAGTGTCGTCAGTGTCATCGGCGAGGGACCGTCGCAGCTCGCGGAGGCTTTGGTAGCCGAGGGACTTGGCGGTGCGCACCACGGTGGCGTCGCTGGTCCCGACCGACGCGGCGATCTCCTGGGCTGACATCGGCGCCGCTTTGGATCCTGCCTCGATCAAGAACTCGGCGACTCTGCGTTCGGTCGGGCTGGTGATCCGGTCTAGACGCGCAGCCACCGTGTCTGTAGTGTTCTGATCGTGATTAGATTGCATTGTAGTAAATGCTACATCACTTCGATGCAGCAGGCAAGATGACCCACGACCTGTTCCTCGTGGCGGCCGCGTTCCTGGCGTGCGCGGTCGAGATGGTTGAAGCGCTCACCATCGTGCTGGCTGTCGGGGTCACCCGAGGTTGGCGTTCGGCGATCATCGGAACCGCCACTGCGCTCGGTGCGCTGACCATCGTCGTCGCTGCGCTCGGTCCCGCCTTGGCGGTGCTGCCGATCGACGGCTTGCGGCTGTTCGTCGGCGGACTTCTGCTGGTCTTCGGGCTGCAATGGCTCCGCAAGGCGATCCTGCGAGCCAGCGGCTTCAAGGCTCTGCACGATGAAGACGCCATCTTCGCCGAGGAGCAACTGGCCGCCCGGGCGGCCTCGCGCGACGGGTCACGTCTCGATTGGTACACGTTCACCGTGTCATTCAAGGGTGTCTTCCTGGAAGGGCTCGAGGTCGCCTTCATCGTCGTCACGTTCGGAGGCGCTCAACACAACGTCGCCCTCGCCGCGGTCGGAGCCGCCATAGCCGCCGTCGTCGTGGGCATCGTCGGCCTGACAGTGCATCGCCCGCTGAGCCAGGTCCCGGAGAACACCATGAAGTACGCAGTCGGCGTGATGCTCTGCACGTTCGGGATGTTCTGGGCCGGTGAAGGCGCCGGTGTCGACTGGCCCGGGCGCGACGCCTCGCTCGTCGCGCTGCTCGCCTTCGAGATCGCCACCGGCGCCGCGCTCATCTGGGTGCTGCGACGAAGCCGAGGCTCCGCCGAGCTGACAGGAGCCGTCGCATGAACCACCTCACCACGTTCGGACGCTTCTGGTACGACTTCATCATCGGCGACGACTGGCGTCTCGCCCTTGGCGTGGTCATCACCATCACCGTCGTGGCCGTTGCCGCCCACCACGGGACCGACTGTTGGTGGCTGCTGCCCCTTGGCGTCGCCGCGCTCCTCACCATGTCGGTCACTCACGCCACCCGACAACGACGACAGTGAACCGTCCTCACTCCGGCCTGGTCGCGACCTTCGCAAATCGGCCCGTCGTCACAGGGACCATTCGATGCTGGATCAGGAGGGCAGATCGCCCCGGTGACCCACGCCGCCACGACCTTCTCGGCCTCGCGGGGGTTGTAGCCCGTGAGCTTCCTCACTCTCCGTCCTCGACTTTGCATTATCTCACTTTCCGTCATGTATAGTCCCCGGATCAGAAGGGCCCGTCACGGTCCAGGGGTAGTTCATGCACGCTGTTGTTCGTCCGAATCGACGCTGGGTCTTGCCCATCTCCATCGTCGCGGCGTGCGGTCTTGCGTCCATCGGTCTCGCCACGTCTGCGGAACCTGCGGGCGCAGCTGGCGCCACGTACGTGGTCACGGCGACCGGTGATGAGCCGGACGCGGCGCCGGGAGACGGGGTCTGCCTGACCCTCGGCGGCACCTGCACCCTGAGGGCTGCCGTGACCGAGGACCAGCGCGACGGCGGCGCCACCACCATCACCTTCGAGATTCCGGGACCCGGGGTGCACACCATCTCGATCGCGTCATCGCTCGCGTTGACCGACACCAGTGGCGGAACGACGATCGACGGCTACAGCCAGCCGGGCTCCGCGTCCAACACCGCGGCCAGCGTCAGCAACGCCGTCCTCAGCGTCGAGATCATGGGCACCGGCGCTTCAGGCCCAGAGGGCTTCTTCATCCAGTCCGCGCAGAACGTGATACGGGGGCTGGCGATCTTCAACGTCCGGCACACAGTGCGCGTGGAGGGCAGCGACGCCCATGACAACGTGGTGGCGGGCAACTTCCTCGGTACTGACGCAAGCGGCACGTTCCACTACACGACGCAGAGCTCGAACGCCTCTGGTGTCACCATCCGCTCGACGGCCTCGCGCAGCCGGGTGGGCGGCCCTGCCCTTGCTGACCGCAATGTCATCTCTGGCAACGGAGAGCGCGGGGTGATCATCGGGCTTCCCGTGCCGTTGGAGCCCGACACCAATGACAACGTCGTGCAGAACAACCTGATCGGTCTCACCCCGGACGGCTTGAACCGCCTACCGAACATGAGCCACGGGATCGACATCAATGGCGGCGCCAAACGCAACGTCGTCAAGGACAACGTGGTGTCTGGCAACAACGCGGAGGGCGTGGAGGTCTCCCACGGGTTCGACACCACGGACAACAAGGTGCTGGGCAACCGGATCGGCACCGATCCGACCGGTTCCACAGGGCCGACCTATGCCCGCAACGTCCAAACGAACGTCGTCGTGGAAGACGGACCGGTCGCCACGCTGATCTACGGCAACGTCATCGGCAACTCGGCGACCGGAGGGGTCCGAGTGAACGGCCTCGGGACCGGCCCGACTGGCACCCGCATCGAGTCGAACCGCATAGGCCTCTCCAGCAGCGGCGCGCCGATCTCGAACGGTCCCTACGGCGTGCTGATCGCGTCAGGGGCGACCGACAGCGTCGTCACCCACAACACGATCGCCTTCAACGCGCTAGGGGTGGCCGTCACCCAGACGGGTACGCTGCCCACGATCCGCAACACCATCTCCGTCAACGCGATCTATGGCAACTCGCGCCCCGGCATCGACCTGCCGCCGATGGGGACCTACAACCCCAATGATCCCGGCGACGCCGATGTAGGCCCCAACCAGCTGCTGAACTGGCCGGAGATCACGAGCGCCAGATCCACCTCGGTGAGCGGCACGGCATGTGCCGGCTGCCGAGTCGAGCTTTTCCTGGCCGACGCCACCGCCGACCCGCGCGTTCGGTTGACGTACGGCCAGGGCCAGAGCTACTTCGGCGCCGCCATCGCCACCAGCGACGGCCGCTTCACCATCAGAGTTGCGGCCTCAGACCGTGACCGGATCGTGACCAGCACCGCCACAGACCCCACTGGCAACACCTCGGAGTTCTCCAGCAACGCCCTGATCCCTCACGCCAAGTGACAACTGGGCAGTTCGTCGACCGCCGAGGTGCCGACCCCGTGAGCTGTCGTCGATGAGACCCGGTTCCCCGGGGTACGTGGGGTCTACACGTAGAAGGGGCGCGCCATGCCGGACTTCACAGTCGGCGTCGAGGAGGAGTTCTTCCTGGTCGACGCGGACACTGGCGAGCTACGACCGCAATCGGCTGCAGTGCTCGATGCAACACCGACACGACCTGGCGATCAGGTCGAACCCGAGCTCCGCCAGTCCCAGATCGAGACCGGCACCGGAGTCTGCACCGATCTCGACGACGTCCGGTCCGAGATCTCCCGGCTCCGGACCAGCCTGGCCGCCGGCGCCGCCCGGACTGGGGCACGGCTCATGGCATCAGGTACCCATCCCTTCGCTCACTGGGGCGCCGACCCTGGCGTCACGCCGAAGGCCGCCTATCGCCGGTTGGAGCGCGACTACCGGCAACTGACCCGAGAGCAACTGATCTGCGGCTGTCATGTCCACGTGTGCGTGACCGACCCGGAGATGGCCATCCAGATCATGAACCGAGCGCGATTGTGGTTACCGGTGCTCGTCGCGTTGAGCGGCAACTCGCCGTACTGGCTCGGCGTCGACACTGACTACTCGAGTTACCGGAGAGAGCTGTTCGAGCGTTGGCCGACGGCCGGCATGCCCGAGTCCTTTGCCGCCCGCGAGGACTACGACGCACTGGTACGGGACCTGGTCGCAACCGAGGCGATCGACCAACCGGCCCGCCTGTACTGGGACCTGCGTCCATCGGCCCGCTATGACACTCTCGAGTTCCGCGCCACTGACGTGCTCGCCACCGTCGACGAAGCCGTCACCATCGCCGGCATCGTGCGGGCGTTGGTCGAGACGTGCCACGGGGAAGTGACCGCGGGGCGAGCGGCGAAGACGCCGAGGCCCGAGCTGCTGCGTGCCGCGCTGTGGCGGGCCGCGCGCTATGGCTTGACCGATCGGCTGATCGACGTGCACGAACCGGGGATCCGTCCCGTCACCGACGTCGTTCAGGATCTCCTCGACCTCATCGAACCGGTGCTCGTCGAGCGGGGCGAGTGGGCGGAGGTGGTCTCGACCTGCCAAAGGCTGCTTCAGGAAGGCAACGGCGCGCAACGGCAGCGCCAAGCGTTCGAGCAGCGAGGCCGGCCCGAGGATGTGGTCGACATGCTCGTCGAGGCGACGATCGCCTGACCCGTCAACTCTGCTTGATCTCGACCCTCGTGATGACAGGGACCTTCGCGCTGGGCGGCTTGCCGGAGCCATCGTCCAGAGCGGAGATCTGCTTCAGCACGTCGAGACCCCGGCTCACCCTCCCGAACACGACGTAGGAACCAGCCGAACCGAGCTTGCTCTTGTCGCCCAGATAACGGCCGCCAGCGCTCGAGAGGAGGAAGAACTGACCGTTGGCGCTGTTCGCGCTGGCCGAGCGGGCCATGGCCAACGCACCGGGGCCGTAGTCGGCCGACGTGAACGTCCCCCCCTCGTCGGCGATGACAAAACCTGGACCGGTATCGGCGTTGCTCTGGGTGTGAGGCGAACCGCCTTGGATGATGCCGGTGGCTTTCTCGGTGCGGAACAGCTTCGTGCCGTCGTAGTACTTCCAACGACTCAGGGTGACGAACGCGTTGGTCGTCTTCGGCGTCCTCTTCGTGTCGAGCGCGATCTCGACCGCACCCTTGGAGGTGGTCACCACAGCCCGGTACGCCCGACCCGGCTCGAGGCACTGCTTGAGGGTGCCGCTGAAGGAGAGAGTGCGTTTGGCCGTCCCGTCGGTGGGTGGGCAGACACTGGCCTTGCCAGGCTTGGACGGAACCTTCGTGGTCGACGTCCCGGCATCGGACTTCACCGAGTCGCCCTTGTCCTTCGAGCTGGTCTTGGAGAGCACGAACGCCACGATGACCACCACGACAGCGAAGATGACTGCGTTGCGGATGCCACGGTTTCGTCGGCTACGCGCGACGGCCACCCGTTCGGCTTCGAGCCGTTCCTGTCGTCCTTGTTTCTGACGCTGACGCTTGTCGGTGGCCACCGCGGCGCACCCTACCGAACGGCCTGCCGAGAGCAGTTCGCAGGCCGACCCAGATCTGGTGACGATGGGTCACCGCACGCGAAGCCGATCCCGACCAAGATGGGGGGATGGCCGGGAACCGTTCACAAGGAGACGGCGCCGCGGCCCGGGTCGATATTTCCGTTGTTCACCTGCCTGGCAGCGTGTCAGCTGCCCAGGAGAACGAAGATCACACGTTCACCCTTGCAGTGGGCCAGCGGCTGCGGGCCATCCGCCAGGCCCGTGGCATGTCGTTGGCTGATGTCGAGGAGCGGTCCCACGGCCAGTGGAGCGCCTCGGCGGTCGGCGCCTACGAGCGGGGGTTCCGCAACTTGTCCCTGCCTCGCCTCCACGCGTTGGCCGAGTACTACAACGTTCCCGTATCGGTGTTGCTGGGCGAGCCGCATCCCGTGTCGACCCCGCCCGATCGTCGCAAGATCGTCCTCGACCTCGAAGCCTTGCGGGCCATCGACGCATCGGCGCCCATACGTCGGTTCGTCCAATCGATCATCGAGGCTCGGGGTGACTTCAACGGCAGGGTCCTGTCGCTGCGCTACGACGACCTCAAGGCGCTCTGCACCC
This sequence comes from Acidimicrobiales bacterium, assembly GCA_038253965.1. Taxonomy (GTDB): domain Bacteria; phylum Actinomycetota; class Acidimicrobiia; order Acidimicrobiales; family Iamiaceae; genus JBBSGQ01. Next base: position 10,501 of record JBBSGQ010000087.1, read on the forward strand.
TC